>DAOWDW010000036.1 GCA_030638845.1 Candidatus Peregrinibacteria bacterium
TCCAAGACTAAAAAATGCGCAATCTCCATATTTTCCAATTTTACTTTTATCATTTTTATCTGGAATTATATGAGCACAGTCTTCTATAAGAAATATATTTTTTTTATCACATAATTTTCTTAAAGATTCAGCGTCTGCAGAAAGTCCAAATGTATGTTGGCAAATAATTGCTTTGGTATTTTCAGTTATTTTTTCTTCAGTCGATTCTTTTGTTAGATTAAGAGAATTTATATCTATATCTGCAAATATTGGATTTCCTCCAGCTGCACGAATGGCGTTTGGAACAACTGAGCATGTATAACCTTGAATAATTATTTCATCATTATCGGATAAATTTAGAGATTTTAAAATTGCAAAAAGTGCTTCGCGCCCCGAATAAAAAAGAGCACATTTACCATTCATTGAATAAGATAAGTTAGTTCTTATTTTTTCTGTATCTTTACCGTTTTTCCATTTCCAAGGTGAAAGTATTAATAATTTTGCTTTAATGCAGTATGGAAACGTAGCATGTGGGCCGAATGTGTGATGAATAGGAGAGAACAAATTATTTAGAAAGTAGATGATTTATTGCAGAGTTTGGTACTTTACCAATACATACAAGAAGGCTTTGCGAATCTAGCGGAATAGAATCACTAGAATAAGATTCTACAGGTATATTAAATCCTTTTTGGAAAGACTCTGCATTTCTTTTATGAAGGAATATAACTCTTTTAAATACATTTTTGGAAAGAGTTCCCATTTCTGTATGTATATTATCTTGAAGTTCGCCAAGTTCCATAAGTCCACTTGTTAGTAGTATTTTATTTTCTATAGGTTGGGTTTTTGCCCATGCAATAGCTGCTCTAAAACTACTAATACTTGCGTTATGTGTATCATTCAATACTTTTATTCCATTTTCATTGGTAACAGAAAATGTTTGCGTAGGAGGAGAAAAAGATTTCAACTTTTGTATAATTTCTTCTTCTTCTATTCCAATATCTTTTGCGACTGCAATGCTAAGTAATACATTTGTTACGTTGTGAGTGCCATGAAGTGGAACGTTGTATGTTTTTTCTCCTATCCTAAATTTAATTCCGTTACTTGTTTCTTCTATGTCGTAGGCTTCTAAATCTGCATGCCCTCCAGTCCCAATTTTTATTACAGGACATTTAGCTTTTTCTATAAGACTAATACAAGGAGCACTGTCTGTATTTAAATATACTTTTCCTTCATTTGGTATAGCTTCTACTAATTCTCCTTTTGCTTTGCAAAGTGCTTCTTGAGAGCCAAATAAGGCTATGTGCTGAGATCCAATTGCAGTAATTATTCCAATATTTGGTTTTGTCATTTTGCAAAGCGAAGCGATTTCTCCGTGTCTGTATGCGCCCATTTCTACTATTAATATTTCGGGAATATTTTCATTATTATTTAGTACTTTACTTATCCATCTAGCTACTCCAATGTCGGAATTTACATAATTTGGAGTTGCTATCATTTTTTTATCTAAAAGTAAGTGTCTTAATAATTCTTTAGTTGTAGTTTTCCCTACACTTCCTGTAATTCCTATTACAGTTAAGTCTTTATATTTACTTCTTATTATTTTTGCAGAAGTTCTTATTCTTTTCTTGGCTAATTGATCTAAAGGATTTAGTAATGTCCAAGATATAAAAACTATAACAGGCTGTATCGCAATAATTATTGTAGAACTTAAATTCCCTAAATCTTTATTGTTAATAAGAATGTATGACAATATTCCAACATCAATTAAAACAGATACAGCAACTATTAATAATGCTTTTGAAGTCCATACAGGTTTTGGTTGTCTTTTAAATGCAAATTGTAATGCGTTTAATAGTGCAATTAATGCAATTATTCCTATAGATATTTGGTTTAAGATGGCAAATGGCGAAATGTGCATTTCTATAAATACATATAACGAGGTGATGCCAATCATTAACCATCCAAAAAGTAAGATTATTGGTCTTGTTTTACCAAAAAGTTGTGAAAACCATCCTTCAGATCGCATATGCTCTCTAAGTCTATCTATTCTCCATTCTTTTAGCTGCCAAAGGTATGCAAATGTCAAAAGAGGGGATATGCAGGCTATTACGGCTAATACTATGCTAATGGTTGTTAATTGCATTGATAACAGTATAGATGAATGTTAAAAATATTGATAAAAACAATCACGTAATCTGCTGTTAACCCCGCGCTTAAGCGCGGGGTTAACAAGTCAAAATAATGGGCTTTAGCCCAATTTAAGTTGGATTACTTCGGCAATCTCTTTTGCCTTATCTTTATGTACTTTGTGCTTAATTCCTTTATAGGAATGTAGAGTACTATTTTTTATTTCTGCTTCCATAATTTTCGCATCAGAAAATGGGGTATATCCATCATCTGTTCCCCAGAAAATATCTGTTTCTATATCTATTTCTTTAAGGTTAGGGCGAAGGTCTTCAGATGACACTTGTATCATTGTTTTTCTCATTACTTCAGAAGCCTTTTCATAATCATGAACTCTTAAAATTTTATACATCAATTTTTTCATTATTGGTTTTAACTTTTTTACACCAGGAATAGATAGTATTGCGTTTCCTGTCTTAGATATAGTAAGACCAATTATTCGTCTAATATGTTTTGGATGTTTTATTCCTGCTGCTGCACATAGGAATAAATGATCAATTTTAATATCATCTTTCATCTCAGAAGCAATTTTTATTGCTATTCGTCCCCCATGAGAGTGGCCCAATACAAACAATCCTGTATCTTGTATCTTGTATCTTGTATCTTGAATGTAGTTAACTACCCATTTTGCGTAGTCATTAACAGACAAAGGATTCTTTGGTTCTGGTTCATTCCCAAATCCTGGAAGTTCTGGAGTAATAATTTCTATTGGCTTATCTTTAAGTGCTTCTCGTAGAAGATCAAACGATTCTTTACTGCCACCCCAACCATGAAGACATAATAGGATAGGCGTGTTTGTTGAAGCTTTATTCATCATGGGCAAGTATAACAAATAAAACAATGAAGCAATAAAACAATGAAGTAATATATCAGAACGCTTCGTAAATCGCTTGCGCATTGTTTTATTGTTTTATTAACGAATTGCTTCATTCCCTACAGCCACTTTTTCCTCTTAAAGTACACAACCATACATATAGATCCCGTAAGCATAAATGCCAGTACCGCAGGGTAGCCCCATGGAGAATTTAATTCAGGCATGTGTTTAAAGTTCATACCGTATATTCCTACAATAAATGTAAGTGGAATGAATATAGAGGCCAAAAGAGTAAGTGTTTTCATAATTTCATTCATTCTATTACTTACTATGGACATGTATGTGTCTTGCATTTCTGCTGCCATCATTCTAAAAGTTTTGATTGTTTCTTCTACTTGATGTGCATGGTCTTCTAAATCTCCCAAAAACGGTTCCATTTTTTTCTTATTAATTAATTTAGATTCTGTTCTTTGCATGTGTCTTATTATTTCATCTAAAGGCCAAACAGCTTGTTGTATAAGAAGCATTTCTCTTTTTAGTGCGTAAATAGATTCTCGTGTTTCGTTTGTTGGGTCCTCTATAAGTTCTGTTTCTAGAGCATGCATTCGTTCACCTATATGTTGCATTGTATCTAAATAACTATCCACAATTGCATCTAATAGTGCATAAGCTAAATCGTCTGCACTTTTAAGTCTTATGCGTGTTTTTCCACTTCGTATTCGCTGTCTTACACCATTTAATATGTCGCTGGATTGTTCTTGAAATGATAGAACAAAATCTTTTCCGAATATTAAACTTATTTGTTCAATGCTTAGGTTATTATTTGCTTCATCAAACTTTAGTATTTTTACAACTATGAGTATTACATCTTCAATTTCATCTAATTTAGGTCTTCCATTGGTATTTAATATATCTTCAAGTAACAAACTATGAAGACCATATTTATTACCAATTGTTTCTAGGAGTTTTGTGTCATGTAGTCCACTTATGCTTAGCCATTGCAATTTATTTTTAGAAAGATCTGGAAGACTGTTTGAAGAAATCTCTTTCTCTATAGAATTTTTTTCATCATACTCAAGTAGTTGAATATGAATTTTCCCCATTTTCTTTTTTCCAGTATGTAAAAGAGATCCAGGTTCTAGTCCTTTTTTAGAATGGGAGGGGAATATTCCCGAAATTGCGCTAAGAGGGTGAAAATGTTTCTTCATTTGTTAATGGATCTATATAGGGTGGGGGGTATATTTATGCGGCTTGTTCTAGGTAAGCTTCTGGCGGGTCCTCGGTTTCAACATCCAATTTTATGTTTTTCTTAAGCATTGGTGCTTTTGGTACATACATATTAGAAAGAAGCCATTCAATATCTGTTAGTTTGGTTGAGTCTCCGCCAACTTTCTTAATGTTAGATTCTATAGTAGATTCTCTAAACCAGTGTTTAGAATCAATTTTGTTTCCGTATTTTGCTATAAGAAAGAGTGAAAATGCAGGATCTTTTTCTTTGTAGACTTTCGGAAGAACAATCATAGAAGATGATCCAGCATATGGTGATGCATGTGCTTTTTTGTATTCACTAATACCAACTTCATATGTTTTATTTTCTAATCTTAAATATTCTACTGGGTCAGAAAGCAATGCCTCTATACTAGTTTGAGCCTTTAATATGCTTTCTGGAGTTATGGTGTCCATATTCATTAGCTTCTTGGATTCTTCATGTAATTTCTTTCTATACATTGTTGATAAAACTACTCGAGCGCTATCTTTTTCCCATCCATCAAACCAGCTGTCTGGAAAATTAAGACTTGCGATTTTTGCTTCCATTTTTGCAAGGTGTAGTCTCGCATTAACAAGAAGCTCGGATTGAATAGCACTCATCATAACATGCATGTGTGCTGGGCTTTGTGCAGTTGCTTTGTTAATTACATGAAGCCTTTCTGCTTTGTTGGTTAGATTTATTTCTTTTATATAAGTATGCAAAACAGTACCTCCAAATTCCATACGTTCTTTAGGTGTTAGTTGGCAGTATTCTGATAAGTTATATGTTTCATTTCCGTTGTATGCCCATTTAATATTATTTTTAACAGAATTTTCTCTTAGTGCTCTAGAATATGCCATTAAATCTGAATGATGCGCAGCAAGCGTAAATATATCTGGGTTTGTTGTGTCAAAATCTCCTTGTGTTCTTTGGGCTATGTATAGCATTTGATCTGAAATACTTTGCTGCCATTCTCTAATTCTAATTTGATATATTTCATCCGACTCTCCTTTTTCTTTTATTGGTTTTAGATTTGATTTTTGCACAATTGCACTTGTTATTTTAAATCGTGTACCTCCGTTTGCGCCTTCAAGTCTGTTCATTATTTTATTCCAGTTTCTATATTCTTCTGGTGGCAAGGTATATGCATTTACTATCCAATCATCTGCTGTTGCTACCCATTGCCATAAGCTACCTCCTTTTCCAGGTTTTTGATTATCCAACTCTGCAAATAATTCTCCATCGGATTGAAGTACCCAGTCTTCGGTGTCTTTTAGCCATGTTTCGGATGCACTTGTAAGCCCCCGTCTAACAACACCTCCTACGCCAACTGCAATACCTATTGGAAGCATAACTATACCTGCAGTAGCTCCGGCAGCAGCTAAAGCACCACCAGACATGGTTCCTATTATTGCTATTCCTCCTATTGTAAGACCTACTGCACTTGTAGCTCCTTCTGTAATTATAAGAGTTTTAGATCCTTCATAAAGTTTTATTAAAGATTCATTTTTTGTTTGTTTTGCAACTTCTATTTTCTCGTTGTTTGCTTGCCAGTCTATAAATGCCATTGCAAGCCCAAAAGCATCTAGACCTGCACCTGCAACGTTTCCAAGTGCACGCATTGCAGCTGCTTTTTTAGCAATTTGTAAAGCTCTTGCTATTTCTATTACTTCTCCAGATTCTACTGCACCTGCCATTATACTTCTTGCAGTTTTGCTTTGACTTAATAATGCAATTGTTTTTTTGTCTATTGCTATTGCCCCTTCTTCCTCTGCAAGTTCTAAAATTGCTCGAATATCACTAGCATCTACGTTTCCAAATTTGTCTAATACTCTTGCCCATTTAGGGTCATCTAATAGTTTTGCTGGAGTTGTTTCAGATGTTGCTTCTGCAGCTTCATCCAATACAGAACCAGCAGCTCCGGTTGTTCCTCCTCCCAATACATCATCCATTGCTCCAGAAGGTGTGTCTACAGTTGGTCTTGCATTAACATCTGGAATAGGCCTAGCATCCATATCCACATCTATTTTGGGCTTTGACCCTATTACTTTCACTTTTGGCTTAGGCGTACCTGTACTATTTGCAATTGCTAATGAAGATTTTGAACCTCGAGCAAGGTCTGTAATTTCATCAGTATTATTTATAATATTTTCTACTTCTTCAATTGGGACTCCTCCAAGTGATTGATTCACTGCTGAATATAGTACTTTTGGTGCTATTACATCTTCTTTTATTGTTTTATCAAGGTTCACTTTTCGAAGGATTTTAATTTTTCCTTGTAAATGCTCTCTTAATTCCAATACAAACAATGCTCTTCCTCTTGGGGTTACAGTTGGTCCAGTTGGAAGTCCGCGTGTTTTTCTAAGTGTAATAGCATTCCAAAATTTTTGTTTATAGTATCCAACTTCATCGTATACTCCCATAGTGTTATGAATTCCAGTTTTTTTACCAATATTTTGCAGTGTTTCATAACTTGTATGGGGGTCTTCTACTGCTCGTATCCATTCTGGGCGTATACCTATTTTTCTGAGTCGATTATTTACATAGTGACCATTTGACCATAATTGTCTTATTTTTGGATCTTTTAAATTTAAATATTTACCAACATTCTTCATTACTATTGAATCGTAATAAGTTTGTTTTGCTCTATGGACTAAGACAAATGGAGAAGATATTGGATTTATTTGTAAAGCTTTTGTTGTAAGCCATTTTCTTCTTCCGGCTGCAATTGGTCCTCCTCCTATTGCTAAACGTTTTATTTTTGCTATTGCTCCTGTACTAAGAGTAATAATACCTGCAATTGCCGTGCTAGAGCCTGCGCTTACTTCCCATGAGTGCCAATTTTCTCTCTCTTCAAAAAGACCTCCAGGAGTTAATAATTCCAGAGGAGCAATAAAATATTTTGGTGTATCACTTTTCCATTCCTCTACAACATATAGAAAGTTTCCAATAATAATACTTATACTAGTACTGCCTGTAAGATATTTTGCCCATTCATTATTTTCTTCATTTCCTTGCTGTATATCTCCAAGTTTTTGTACCAATCCATGAAAGAAGAATTCAAAATTACCCTGTCCGTGATCAAGGGATTTAGATTTTTCAATTATTGTATTTGTATCTCTAATTGTTGGATCAACTCCTAAGTCGCGCTCTTCATCAGTATCGTTGTTTATCCATATTATCTTCCCATTTTGTATTTCTAAATTTATTCCTATTTCTTCGCATGAAAGAGCAGATTTTAAGTTGTTAAAATCAGATAATAATACTGCGAATTCTTCTTCTTTTGCCTTTTCTTCTGTTTCTTTGTTAGTATCCAATACTAAAGTTCCATGTAATCCAATGTATTGTTTACTATATTTTTGAAGTGCCTCTATTGCTATCGAGTAAGGTCCTGCCTTAGGACTATTGAGATGTGGTCCTTGTTTATTTTTAAGGTATTTTTCTAAATCACTAAATGCTTGTTCATGATTATCTGCAATTAATTCGTGTTTTTTAAGAGTAAGAAAA
>DAOWDW010000088.1 GCA_030638845.1 Candidatus Peregrinibacteria bacterium
AAACTTGTCCCAAAAGACCTCCTTCAGTACCCAAAGAATAAAGTGTAAATAATAGCAGGCATTCTATACAAAATGCAGAAGCTATCATTCGCATACGATTTTGAGCAAAAGATGCAGATTTTTGTTTAAGTCCCCTTTTCCTGCGCAAAGAGCAGAATTTAAGGAGTCTTTTATGTTTGTTTTTGGCTAAGAAAAATTTCATAAATATATTTATGTTCTTCCTCTTATTATATCATATATAGCTGATTATGTCTATATCTGCACATGCATAATTAAATTGAAAATAGGTAAGGGAGATATTGTTCTCCTTACATTAAATACTGTCAAATATTTTTTATCTCCTTCTTCTACTACGTGGTGCTGGATGCGGACGTTTATCGTTGCTAGATACAAACCTTGGACGTTTACTGTTATTTGAAGCTGGTCTAGGTCTTTTTCTTCTACTTTCATTTGATGAAGGGCGTCTATTTCGAGATGGTCTGGATCTATTCCCTCCTCCACTATTGCGCTCAAAACTAACCTCTGGCATAGATTCTACAGATCTTCTTTTTAGAGAACCTGAAACCAGTCTTTCTATATTTTTTACATCTTTAAGTTGGCTTGGCATTGCAAAACTTATTGCAATACCAGAACGTCCCGCCCTTCCCGTTCTACCTATTCTGTGAACGTAGTCAGATGGATCATCTGGAAGATCATAATTTATTACAACTGAGATATCCGTTACATCTATTCCTCGTGCGGCAATATCTGTAGCAACTAATATTGTATATTTTCCATTTTTAAAACCTGCAAGAGCTTCTCTTCGCTGACTAAGAGATCTATTCGCATGAATTTCTGCAGCGTTGTGACCGTTATCATTTAGTATTTTTTTGATTCTCTTAGCTCCATGCTTTGTTCTAGAAAATACTAACACAGATCCTTTTATTTCATTTAAAAGTGAAAGTAACAACTTACTCTTATGCTCTTTACGAACAATAATTAGCTCTTGTTCTACATTTTCTGCAGCTGTTCCCGCTGGTGCAACTTCTATACGTAGTGGCAATTGCATTTCTTTTGATGCGATAGTAAATATCGCCTGAGGCATAGTTGCAGAAAAAAGAAGTGTCTGCCTGTCTTTTGGTACATGCTTTAATATTTCATTTATTTGGGGCTTAAAACCCATATCTAACATTCTATCTGCCTCGTCTAAAACTAAAACATTAACTTGTTTAAGTGTAACTGTGCGTTGCTTTAAGTGGTCGTTAAGTCTTCCTGGAGTTGCTATAAGTATACGAGGATTTTTCTTAAGCATTCTTTTTTGAAGATGCATAGGACTACCTCCAACAAAAACTGCCATAAAAATTCCTAAAGCAGATGCATATGGAGCAAGTGATTCTTGTACTTGATATGCAAGTTCTCTTGTAGGAACTATAACAAGTCCCCTACCAGGATTAGATGCCAATCTTTGAAGCATAGGAAGGCCAAACGCAAAAGTTTTTCCTGTTCCTGTTTGTGCTATACCAACAATATCTTTTCCATTAAGGGCAGCAGGAATAGTTTGATGCTGAATAGGAGTTGGAATATTAATTTCTTGTGTACGCAATTTTTGCAGAATTGCAGGTGCAATTCCAAGCATGCAGAAGTCGCCATTGGTATTTGAAGAAATATCTTTTCCCATCTGGATGATAATACCCTACATTTGGCATAAAGTTGCATAGAAAGTGCATTTATTTGCGAATTTTAAACTTATTTATAACTCCAGCTTGAACTTTCACCACAAGTAGAAGTACTATTGCTACCTATGTCTAAATACATTGGTCTCACAGGTTTAATGGGAAGTGGAAAAGGCGAGCTTGTTAAAATACTTCAAAATAAAGGATATAAATATATTTCTCTTTCCGACATGGTAAGAGAAGAGGCAACTAAAAGAAGTCTAGAACACACAAGAGAAAATCTACAAAACACTGGAAACAACTTAAGAGAAAAAGGTGGTGCAGGAGTTTTGGGATGCAAAGTAAAAGAAACAATAGAAAAGGATGATGATGGCATGTGGGTTATTGATGGAATTAGAAATCCTGGCGAAGCAAATGAACTCAGAAAATTGAATGATTTTAATATGATAGGAGTAAGTGCAAATAAAGAAATTTTAATAAAGAGAATAATGGAAAGAAATAGAGGAGGAGAAGTACTAAGAAGAGAAGCAATAGAAGAAAAA
>DAOWDW010000057.1 GCA_030638845.1 Candidatus Peregrinibacteria bacterium
TCCGAATATCGAATATCGAAATCCGAAAATAAGTTGTGATATTTTTTCAGATTTTATTCATTTTTCTATTCTAAATAAGCTCAAATAATGTGTTTTGGATTTATTAGTCTATCCCCTACTCCCAGCTTCTGTACTCCTACTTCCCTCTTCATCACTATATTCACTACCTTCCTTTTCATATGCTTCTCTTCTAGCTTCTGGCTTTTCTACATCTATAACTCTTCCATCTTCATGAATTGGTAAAGGATACTTTTCTATAGCTTCCTCTAATTTTTCCATAAGTTTTATAGGATCATCATCAAACACCATATTTGGAGCAACTTTTCTTTGGCATAATTCTTCAATAATAAGAGGAATGCTATCACTTATTCCTCCAGTATTTGTTAATACTCCTATTGGTCTTCCTTCTTCGTATGCAATAGTAAGTTCGTTTAGTGTTCCTACTCCTCCACCAACAATTACTATGGCATCTGAGCTACGAATGTTGATAATATCTCGCTCCATAAAACCCATTCCAGTATAAATAATCATGTCATGAGAATGAGGAGACCTATATTCATTTATATGTGCTTCCTTAGAAAAAGCTGGAGATACTCCAAAAGTTATTCCTCCAATTTCTTTTGCTCCAAGCAAAGCATCGTTTGGAAGGCCTGGGCATGCACCATTAATTAAAACATAATCTCTTCTAGCAATTTCTCTACCTAGTTCTTTTGCAGCTTCTCTTGCATGTTGGTTTTCTATCTGTGGACCAGAAGCCGATCCCATTACACCAATTTTAAGCCGGTGAAGATGCTGAGATGTAGAATTGTTAGTCATAAGCTCCTTTTATTATAGCGGAAAAACCAGTATAAGTGAATAATCAATAGTTAATAATAACCAAGATATATAATCTTGATGTGCTTCGAGTAATTTATCATTTATTTACCATCTCTTATGGTAATATACCATTATGGTAAGGAAATATATCAACGCTCGTAATCTACAAGAAGAGGCAAAACAGAAACTAAAAGACTACGATGCAATAATAATTAATTTGAAAAAAGAATATGAGACACTAAGAAAAACAGGTATTCAATGTAATGCTTTTACAGATGGAGAAAATAGTAAAACTGAAACAATATACGTCACACGACTTTGTTGGAATCATGTTTTCAAGCATCCTATAAAACGACAATTAAAAATTGAGAAACTTGAACGTGCCCTTGCTTTTTCACTTGCAATTAAACTACTCAAAAAAACAACAACATACCAACAGGTATCTCGTGAAAGAGATAAAGGTGGAAACAAATATCTCTCTTTTGGAATTATTGGATATGTAAGAGGAAATCAGATAAAAGTGCTAATTCGAAAACCAGAAAAAAGCACAAATTCAAAAAAAGTATTATGGTCTTTCTATCAGATGTCTGCACGTATAATAAAGAATCCTGATGAATAATTTTTATTAGGTGCTGTCTTCGACTCCACTCGCATTTGCGTAGCTGGCCGGATCAGGGGGCTCCAGAAGGAACGTAGCCCTTCAGCACCTTTATATATTATAGCAAACTATATGATATAAAGTACATAGATTTTGACTTTAATTTAGGACTTTTCATCCCACAATCAGATAAAAATATACAACATCAACGTAAATACTTTGCCTTATTAGCATTGTGCTCATCATTTGTTTCTGCGTAATGGATTTTCCCATCTGTTCCATGGAGATAGTACCAATATTCTGTTTCTTCGGGATGCAATGCAGCTTTAAAACTTTCTTCACTAAAACTTGCAATAGGTCCAGGTGGAAGCCCTCTATATTTTCTCGTGTTATAAGAAGAATCAATAGATAAATCAACTAAGGTAAGAACGTCGGTAGGCTTATCTAAAATATATCTAACAGTTGCATCTACACCTAGCCCTTTCTCTGCATCTAATCGATTCCACAAAATTCCAGATACTATTGCACGCTCTTCATCCACTCTTGTTTCTTCTTCAATAAGTGAAGCCATTATTACCACATGACTAAATGGACGAACGGAAGAAAGCATAGCCTCTGGATATTTTTCTATAATTCGATGTTTAAATGTTGTCATCATTCTTTCTAGAAAGAACTTAGGTACAAATTCTTTCACCGATACAAAATATGTATCTGGATAAATATATCCCTCTAACTTCCCACCTCTTTTTGCCATTTCAAACGAGTCAGGCAAAAATTCAAATGAAGAAAAATCACAATTTAATGCACAGTCTTGTAATTCTCCTTTTTCAATTACCCCCTTCTGTGCAAGTAATTCATCAATTTCTAAAATAGTAAATCCTTCTGGAATAGTAACAGAAATTTCTTCTGCTTTTCCGCTTTGCAAAGCATCTACAATTTTAGGTACAGATAATGAAGGCTGCAAAATGTAAATACCAGCTTGTAATTTAGAATCCAATTTGTGAAACCTAACAAAGGCGAGAAAGCCAAGTTTAAACCTTAAAACCCCTTCAGCGCGAAGAAGTGAAGCAATCTGTGTAACAGATGTTCCAGAATCTATTTCAACTTTTATTCTATCTTCACTCTGTGAATCTAAAGGTAGCAAAGAAGCCTTGTATGCAATAAATGAAACTGCGCCAATTATAAATACTGAAATAAGTAAAAATCTTTTCATAAAAATTATTTGGAAAATCCCCTCATGCCTTCTTCTGTTGGCATTCCCATAGAACCCATAATTCCCTGCATTTTTTCACTTGCTACTACTTGCGCCTTTTTCATAGCACGATTGAGGGCATCTTTTAAAAGAGCTGGAATTCGTTCTCTTGCAACTTCTGGAGAAATGGAAATTTCCAATATCTCCTGTTCTGCAGATACAACTACTAATACGCCTTCTGCTTCTGCTTCTACTTGAATTTTCTTTAATTCTTTTTTCATTTTCTTTGCCTCCTTTTGCATTCGGTATAAATCTTTTGCTTGTGATAGAGATGTCATAGTGTGTTTAGGCTAATGGATTTTTTGGAGATTGCAATAGAGTTATAGATGTTCTTTTGTTGTTGGATTGTTTGTAAATCCAAGATCACGTATATGCGTCACAAGAGCGAATGCTTCCTTGGTTCCCTGACGTTCTTTATGTCGCTTATTGCTTTATTAATGATGTTAGCGAGTTATTCCTATGCGATCCTCTATCTCTTGATCGACAAAAACTTTCTTCCTAGCATTTTTTAAGCGACTGTATTCTTTAATTAGCCCTGCAAGTTTTTCATTTCTATCAGATTCATCGTAGATAGTTGCCATGCTAAATGGGCGGGACTGAACATTATTTATATTTAGCTTCATGTAACAATTAAAGTTTGGAATACCTATAACATCTTGTTCGCTAAGTACTGGTGCAAATTCTTTAGCTAAGTATTCTGCATCTTCTGCACCAATTTTGAAGGAACTCATGGTACCTACGTTACCAAATACAGCATCTCGCATTCTTGTGTTACTCTCTCCATAAGCTGATGTTTTACCAACAAGCTGACCTATGTACTGGTGAGCCATAATAAGCGCAAGTTCGTACTTTCTAGCTTCGGAAAGAATGGTTGTAAATGCATCTGTTACAAAATTTTGGAATTCATCAACATACAAATAAAACCTCTTTCTCTCTTCTCTAGCAACATCTGCACGGCTTAAAGCCGCCATAGAAATTTTATTAACAAATATCAATCCAAGTAATTCTGCATTCGTATCTCCAATTTTTCCTTTAGATAGATTTACTAGAAGAACTTTCTTGTTGTCCATAATCTCTCGAATATTAAACGCACTCTTTGTCTGACCAATTATATTTCTCATGGTCGTATTTGTAATAAATGGACCAAATTTAGAACTAAAATAA
>DAOWDW010000006.1 GCA_030638845.1 Candidatus Peregrinibacteria bacterium
AGATCTATCTAGTCCTGCACTCGCGGTCATAATAGATCCTTCCTCCAGTCCTTCTGGTTTTAGTTCTGTAAGAATTGCCCGATTATCATTATTTATTATTTTTCCTCCCATTCTTTCTGTTTCATTGAGTACTGCTTGGTACATGCGTTCATCTCTATTGTGTTCCTTTGCCCATTTTCTTGCGTAGTCTGAAACATTAACTTTATTTAAATCAATAATATCTCCATTATATATTGCAACAATCTTTGAAGAAATAATTAAAATATCACCCGGTTGAAACTTTGCAGATTCAATAATTATTGATGGCAAATTATCATTTTCTTTGAGGCGGCCAGTGTGAATAGGAATAAGATTCATATTTGCTACCAAAGTTTATGTGGTTCATCTTCTATTAGAAAGATATCATTTAATATTTCTTCTGTTTCCATGTTTATAGATATAAGAGAAAGTTTGAGTGGAGCGTTTTTTGAATTATGCAAAATAAAACTTTTTGGAATATCTGTAACATTGAATAGCAACCTTACACTGGGTGGAATATTCCATTCAAAAGCAAATTTGTTTGGTTGATTTGTATTTAATTCACTTGTTGCCATTCCACGAATTTCTTGTAGTGCCCAGTTTTTTGGTAAGACAATTGAAATAGGTTCATTTCCATCATTTATAAATACTGCAATTCCAGAATTCTTTTTTGTGCTGTATTCCAAGCGCAATGATGCAGAGTTAATATGTAATACAGACATGCTTTGCATGGTCTTCTCATTAATATTTGCAATTGGCAAAAGATGCTTTGCATTCCAGCCACCAATAACTAATACAACAAGTGCAGATAGAGCGAGAAGAAGGTGAAGGCGAGAGGAGAGATGCATTAGGGGAATAGTATAGCAAGTGAAAGAAGTGGAGTAAGTGAAATAAATGAAAAAAGAAGCTGAGGAGTCTAAAGAAGCTTTTAAAAGATTTAATTAATAATTTCGAGATTTGGATTTCGGATTTTCTCAAATTATTATAAATATTGATCAAATTTATTTGTTCAATTACCTCGTTCATGCTATACTTACAGGTACAAATGAATCTAGATCCTCACACACTAAAGCAAATACTAGAGCGCATTCATAGCCAAATGCGATGCCCACAATGCAGTAGGCAGGTGGACGTAAATCTTTCGGATATTAAAGTTGTTTCAGATGGAGCAATGCTTTTAGAACTTAAGTGTGAAGATTGTAATGCTTATGTTGTATTACAGGCTTCTTTAAAAGGAATAGAAGATGCTTTAGGACAGCCTTACGATGAAGATGAAACTGCAAATAAATCAACTACTCTTGGAATTGGTAAGGACGATTTAAAACAAATTAAAATGTCGCTAGAAAATGCTGGAGGAAGTTTTGAATCACTTTTCGAAAGTAATGAGGTTGTACAGAGTGAATCTGATATTCAAAAGTAGAATGAAAAGCTTAAACAAGCTCGCGGCTTCAAAGTGGAAGATGGTTTTTGTTGTTTCAATTTTTCTTACTGGATGTTCTTCTAATTTAGAAAGTAGCTTAACTGGTTCTGGAATAAGTCTTTCGGTTTCTGGTGCCGTTAAAGCAATTGGTGCAAGTGTACAAAAAGTTTCGGATATAAAAGATGAAGTTGTAGATACTGTTAAAGATACCAAAAAAAATATTGATGACAGAGTAGATAAAATTCAAAAAGGAGTAGATATGATAAAAGAAGGGAAGGAGCTTATTAAGGAAGGAACGGGAAAATAAAGGAAATTAAAGAAATGCGAAAATAAAGAAGCTGAAGAAGCTATAAATATTTAATATATACTAGGAGCGCGATGCCTTCGCGCGTGTAAGATCAGAATAAAAAGAATTAAGGAAAAGATTGGATTTAATAAATATTGAAAAATACTTGTGCTTTATTTATCAATTAAGTAGAGTTTTCACGAAATCGCCGAAGCGCAACCACCTAGGTTAGACTACTAGGCAGGAACGCTACGGTTTTTTATATGCATTCTCCTTTCATATTATGCCTTCAGATAATAAGCCACATGCAGCAGCTACAGATTCTTTCGATGCCGTTGCAGTTTCTGTTGCCAGTGCGGATGACATTCTTTCTTGGTCACGCGGAGAGGTAGCAAAGCCAGAAACAGTTAATTACCGTACACAAAGAGCAGAACCAGATGGTCTTTTCTGTGAGCGTATTTTTGGACCAACAAAAAACTTTCAATGTTTTTGTGGAAAGTATAAAGGTGTTAGATACAGTGGTGTAATTTGTGAGAAATGTGGAGTAGAAGTAACTAGAAGTATAGTGAGAAGAGAGCGTATGGGGCACATAAACCTTGCTGTTCCAGTAACGCATATTTGGTTTTTGCGTTCTACACCTTCTCGTATTGGTCTTCTTTTAGACCTTCCAGTTAAAACTCTAGAGCAAATTGTGTACTTTGCTGCATACGTTGTAATATCTGTAGATACAGATTTTCGTGAAGAGGCTGTTAAAGAAATAAATGTAGCCATGGATGCAAGAAAAAAGCAAATAAAAGTAGAATATGAAGAGGCTAAAAAGCAATTACAAGAGAGTAAAGCAACAAGAGCTCAATTAGATGCTTTAGATGAAGAGTATGCAAATAAAGTGACTACACTTAAGCAAAATCACAAAGAAGCTATAGATGATCTTCAAAACTTAGCAACGGGTAGTGTTCTTTCAGAACTAAAATTTCGTGAAATGAACATGAAATTTGGTCATGTATTTAGAGCGGGCACAGGAGCAGAATCACTCAAAGAAATTATTCACAATTTGGTTTTGCCAGATTTATTTGACCAATTGCAAAAAGATAGAGAGCAGAGTAGTGGTCAAAAACTTAAGAAGATTATGAAAAGAATGAAACTAGTAAGTTCTTTAATGAAAGCAAAAATAGAACCAGATTGGATGATACTTGAAAGGCTTCTTATTCTTCCTCCAGATTTACGTCCTATGGTTCAATTAGATGGAGGACGTTTTGCGGCATCTGACCTAAATGACTTATATAGAAGAGTTATAAATAGAAATAATCGTTTAAAGAAACTTATGAGTATAGGAGCTCCAGAAGTTATTTGTAGAAACGAAAAACGAATGCTTCAAGAGGCTGTAGATACTCTTCTTAACAATTCTGCTCGCGCTGGAAAAACACTGTTTACAGCAGGAGATAGAAGAAAACTTCGAAGTCTTTCAGATATGCTTAAAGGAAAACAAGGTAGATTCCGTCAAAATCTTCTTGGTAAACGTGTGGACTATTCTGGACGTAGTGTAATTGTTGTAGGTCCTTCACTTCGTCTAAATCAATGTGGACTTCCTAAAGAAATGGCTATGAAGCTATTTAAGCCATTTGTTATTGGTCGTATTATAAGAGATGAGTTGGCACACAATGTAAAAGGTGCGGAAAGATTGGTACAAGATGGTGCAAGAGAAGTTTGGGATATACTAGAAGAAGTAATTCAAGATAAATTTGTTCTTCTAAATCGTGCACCAACTCTTCACAGACTTGGAATTCAGGCATTTAATCCAAAGCTTATAGAAGGTTTTGCTATCCAGCTTCACCCTCTTGTATGTGCAGCATTTAATGCAGACTTTGATGGAGATCAGATGGCAGGTCATGTTCCTCTTTCAGAGAAAGCTCAAAAAGAAGCAAAGACTTTAATGTCTGCTGCTACAAATCTACTTAAGCCTTCTGCTGGTGATCCTGTTATTAATCCTACTCAGGATATGATTTTAGGATGCTACTTCTTAACACATGTTCATGATGGAAAGGAGGGGCATGGTATGACATTTAGTAATCCAGAGGAGGCAATACTGGCTTATGAGCATAGAGTTATAGATTTGCAGGCAAAGATTAACGTTAGAATGAAAAATGATAATAGTAAGAGTGAAATAATAGAAACATCTGTTGGAAGACTATTATTCAATGAAATTCTTCCAGTGGAGCTAAATTACGTTAATGAATCGCTTAGGAAAAAAGATCTTTCAAATCTAATTGCAATGAGTATGGAACTTTCAGGCACTCAAGAAACAGTAGATTTGGCAGATAGAATGAAAGATTTGGGATTTAAATATGCAACTATTTCTGGTATTTCCATTGGAGCAGACGATATGGTAATTCCTAAAGAGAGAGCAGAAATTTTAGAAGTGGCTAATGAAAAAGTAGGAACTATAAATAATTTCTACACCGAAGGTCTTATGACTGCAGACGAAAGATATAGTCATGCTATTCGTGTTTGGGCACAGGCCAAAAATGACATTAGTGTAAAAATGGTCGACAGTTTTCAGAAGGAAGAAGAAAATGATATTACTTATCTTATTAGCTCTGGAGCACGTGGAAACTGGGGTCAGGTAACTCAGCTAGATGGTATGAAAAGAAATTTTACACATCCACCTGTAAGAACTATTTAACTTCCTATCCAGTCTAATTTAAAAAGTGGATTCTCTGTTTTGGAGTACTTTATTGCAACGCATGGAGGACGAAAAGGAAAATCGGATACTGCTCTTAAGACTGCAGAAGCTGGATACCTAACACGTCGTTTGGTAGATGCTGTACAAGATATAATTATTCGAGAAGAAGATTGTGGATCTAAAGATTCACATGTTATTACAATGAGAGAATCTAAAGAAATTGGCGAAGCATTTGAAAACCGAATAAATGGAAGAACCTTAAGCGAAGACTTAAAAGTTAAAGGAAAAGTTATTGCAAAACGTAATGATGAGATAGATAGAAATCTTCTTAGGCTTATAGAAGAACACAAAATAGAAGATATGCCTGTTCGTTCTATAATGACATGTAAAACTAGAAGAGGTATTTGCCAAAAATGTTATGGTCGTGATCTTGGAGATAATGAAAAAGTAAAGATGGGAACTCCAGTTGGAATTATTGCCGCTCAGTCTATTGGAGAACCAGGAACACAGTTAACTATGAGAACGTTCCACATGGGAGGTGTAGCAGAAGGAGCAGATATTACTCAGGGCTTAACAAGAGTAGAAGAGTTGTTTGAAGCTAGAAATCCTAAAACACCTGCGGTACTTTGCGATATTGCTGGAAAAATAAAAATTTCAAGAGCAAATAACAAAACAGTTGTAAATGTTCATGCTGAAGAAAAAGGAAAAGATGAATACCGTATTCCTGGAGGGTTTGAAATTGTTGTTAAGAAAGGAGACGTAGTTAAGGAAAGAACAGTACTTGCCGCGTCATCTACAGATAAAAGTACGGTAAAAGCAAAGGTTACAGGAAAAATTACTTCCGTGGATGATAGAGTAGTAATTGTTAAGCATGATGAGTTACAAGAGCGTACATATGAATTTGCTCATAGAGAAACTCTTCTAATTAAGAATAATGATTCTATTGTTGTTGGAGAACCACTAAATGTTGGGCACTTCAATTTACAAGAACTTCTTATGAAGAAGGGTATTTACAATGTTCAAAATTATGTAATTCATGAAGTACAGCATATTTATGCTTCTCAAGGACAAACAATTAACGACAAACACTTAGAAATAATTGTACGAAAAATGTTCTCTAAAGTTAGAATTATAGATGCAGGAAATACAAACTTGCTCCCAGGAGAAACAGCAGATATTTCGGATGTTGAATACGAAAATGAACAAATGCTAATACGTATGAAGAGAAAGAAATGTAGAGTAGCAACTTACGAGCCACTTCTTCTTGGAATTACTAGAGTTGCCCTTGCTACAGATTCTTGGCTTGCTGGTGCTTCTTTCCAAGAGACTATTCGCGTTCTTGTAGAAGCTGCTACAACCAGAAGAGTAGATAATCTTCAAGATCTTAAGTCTAACGTTATTATTGGTCGACTTATTCCAACAGGAGAAATATACAGAGACAGGTTTGTTGGGAAAGATGGAAAAGAAATAAAAGAAAAGAAAAAATAGAAATGAGGTATGTCTGTAGAGGCGCAAAATTTTGCGCCTCTACAGCTTCCATATGCCTTATATTTCTGCTATAATAGCTAGATGAAAACAAACAAATACACACTAAATTTTAGGGAGCATAGGCTTATATTTGATGGTCTAGAGCATTCAGAACCTCAAGTTCAGAATCTAGGAGATGATGCTGAGCCACCAGTTCCAATGACTCAAGAGGAATTAGAAGCTGTAGCATTAGATGTAGTTGATAGACAAGTTGTATTAGGAGCATCAGAAATTCCTTCGCAGGAGAGTGATAACGAAGCTGCTGAATTATTATTTAATGATCAAACAGATACAGAACCAGAATTAATTGGCTCAGAACCAGAAGATACAAATGCTACGTCATCCGAAGCAACAGATAAAGATAAAAAAGGATTAGCAAAAAAAATTAAGGAAGAAAAATATGTAGAAAAGAAATCTTATGAACAACTTATAAAAGAAGGAATTTTAAATTTCTTTAAAAAATTAAATGAATTTTTGGATAATTTTATGAAAAACTTGGCAGAAGGATTTGGGCAAGTAAAAGAAATGGTTAATAAAAAGCCAAAAGCATCTGATTCTTTAGATAATCAACTTAAAGAAATTGATGCTCAATTAAAAGAACAAAGAGAAAAATTAGGCACTTTAGATCCTAAGAAAGATTCTGAAGCAATTACTACACTTAAAGAATCTATCAAGAAACTTGGAGAAAGGCACAAAGAGATTAAAGCTGAAAAGAAAGAAAAAGAGAAAAAAGAAAAAGAAAAAGAAAAGGATAATTTAAAGAAAAAATATAACAACGAATTGGAATCTAAAGGTCTTCTACCATATGATATTCATATATCGGATGATGGAATATTGGAAATTGTATATGAAGCGAATGAAGAAGGGAAAATAAATGAATTCAGAAATGCTTTGGATAGAAAAAAAATTCAAAATACAGAGATTAAAACGACGGAAGATAACAAGGAAATAGTTATCTTCTCAATAAATATGAATGGTAATGAAACAAGGGTGACAATTAAGTGAAATAATCTAATAAAAAATCTCCTGTAAAATATCTTTACTTCTATTATACATTTGCGTAGACTTTTTCAGCTTCGTAGAGCTTTGCAGTATCTGCTAAAGCGATCTACGACTATTTGAATTGTTATTAATCTATTTTATGCCAACTATAAGCCAACTAATTCGCAAACCGCGCAAAGATAAGCGTACAAAATCTAAGTCTCCTGCACTTCAGTATACTTGGAACGCGCTGAAAATGAAGAATGTTCCTTTGCCTAAAGGGGCACCTCTAAAACGTGGTGTTTGTGTGAAAGTAACAACTATGACTCCTAAAAAGCCTAATTCTGCTCTTAGAAAAATTGCTAGAGTACGTTTGACCAATGGTCATGAAGTTAAGGCATATATTATGGGAGAAGGGCACAATTTGCAGGAGCACAGTGTAGTTCTTGTTCGTGGAGGTCGTGTAAAAGATCTTCCTGGTGTGCGTTATCACATAGTTCGTGGAATATTGGATACAGAAGGCGTACAAAATCGAAGACAAGGTAGAAGTCGCTACGGTGCTAAAAAACCTAAATCTTAATCTTTATTTTTTTTCTATTATGGCAAAGCCAATTAAATCATATATTCCAGAGGGATCTGACCCAGTTATTGAAAAATTTATCAATAGCATGATGAAAGATGGTAAGAAGTCTACTGCTCGTGCTATTTTTTGGGATGCAATGGGAATAATCAAAACCAGAACAAAAGATGCACCACTAGACGTATTTAATAAAGCACTACTAAATGTAACACCTTTAGTTGAAGTTAGACCACGAAGAGTAGGAGGATCTGTATATCAGGTTCCTGTAGAGGTAAATCCTAAGCGCCAGCAGGCATTAGCTACACGCTGGATAATAAATGCTGCAAGAGATAGAAAAGGAACTCCTATGGCAAATCGCCTTGCTTTAGAACTTTTAGATGCATCTTCCGACTTAGGAAATGCCTTTAAGAAGAAGCAAGACGTATTGCGTATGGCACAAGCAAACAAGGCGTTTGCTCATCTTGCAAAATAAGAATCAACTCTTTCCCTTTTACATATAATGGATTTAAAGAATCTACGAAACACCCTCCTTCGCTCCTCGCAGGAGCTTGGAGCTATGGAAGGGCAAGATATATTTACATCATTTTCTCTCTAACTGTATGGATTTAAAGAATCTACGAAATATCGGAATTATTGCACATATAGATGCTGGAAAAACAACTACAACAGAACGTATACTTTTTTACACAGGTGTTAATTACAAAATTGGAGAAGTGCATGAAGGTGAAGCAACAATGGATTGGATGGAGCAAGAGCAAGAACGTGGAATTACTATTACTTCAGCAGCTACACAGTGTCACTGGACTGCTAAGACTGTAGATGGAGTAGAAACTGAATGTACTATTAATATTATAGATACCCCAGGCCACGTAGATTTTACAGCAGAGGTAGAACGTAGCTTGCGTGTTTTAGATGGTGGAGTAGCTGTATTTGATGGATCTCAAGGAGTAGAGCCACAGAGCGAAACAGTATGGAGACAGGCAGATAAATACAATGTTCCTCGCTTGGCATTTATAAATAAAATGGATAAAACAGGTGGTGATTTTTACATGTCTCTTGCTAGTATTCACGATCGTTTAAGTAAAGATGCTGTTGCTATTCAGCTTCCTATTGGAGCAGAGTCAGATTTTAATGGAGTTATAGATCTAATTACCAAGAAGGCATATATTTTCGAAGGTAAACATGGTGAAAATAGAAAAGAGATAGAAATTCCAGAAGATATGAAAGAAAAAGTTACTGAGTATAGATCTCAGTTAATGGAAAAAGTTGCAGAGTGTGATGATGATCTTACAAATGCATATTTAGAAAATAGTGCATTAACAGATGAAGAAATTGTTAAAGGAATAAGAATCGGAGTTGTTAAAAATAAGATATATCCAGTTGCATGTGGTTCTTCCCTTAAAAATGTTGGAGTACAACTTCTTTTAGACGCTGTAGTTGCATATTTGCCATCTCCTTTAGATGTTCCATGTGCTAAGGGTATAAATCCTAAAACAGAAAAGGAAGAAGAGAGAAAACCAGATGTAACCGAACCTCTTTCTGGTCTTTCATTTAAAATTGCTACAGATCCATACGTTGGAAAATTAACTTTCTTCCGTGTTTACTCTGGAGTACTTAAATCTGGAAGTTACGTTATAAATACAAGAAGTGGAAACAAGGAAAGAATAGGTCGTATTGTAAAAATGCATGCAAATTCAAGGCAAGAAGTAGATCGAGTAGAAGCAGGAGATATTGCCGCTATTATTGGTCTTAAAGATTCACGTACAGGAGACACTCTTTGTGATGACGGTAATCCAATACAGCTAGAATCTATTACATTTGCAGAACCTGTTATAAGTATTGCAGTAG
>DAOWDW010000038.1 GCA_030638845.1 Candidatus Peregrinibacteria bacterium
ATGCTAAAATTGTAAAATTATTGCAATACAACGAATCAATTATTACAGGAGCAATGAAATTACATCAAATTAAAACTATGGAAACAGAATAGTTTATATGGATTACCACAAAAACCCCGGCGAACGTGAAGCGATCTTCTCGCGCTCATTCCTTGCGTGGTCGTCTACACGTGCGGCATACACATAATAAACATGTGCTTCATCTGGATATAGCTCTGCCATCAATTCACAAAGACTAATAAATGAATCTACATTTGGAGACTGCAAAATGAAATGAGTGTTTAGCATCATTGCATTTGTATACTTAATTATTATGTCATCTATTTCTTCTCTACTTTTATTTATTTCTTCTTGCCTGTTCAACTTAAGTTGAACTCTTAGTTTTCCAAGTAGTATTCCAATATCATTCCATTTACCAAAATTATACGCTTTATTGTATGCATTTATAGATTCTTCGTACTGTCTAGTTTCTTCATATACTTCTCCTAATCGTCTCCAAGCCCTTGCATCTTCCTTATTTAGATCCAAATAGTCATCTATAGATCTGTAAGAAGCTGTTAAGTTTCTATCATTAAATAAAATCTGTGCTTTACTTAAATGAAGATCTCTAGAAAACCATTCTCCTCCTGCTCTTTCGTACCATTGCATTGCTGTTCTATATTGCCCCTTTGCCTGCGCATGTCTTCCAAATGAAGATACTACTAAATATCCTCCTTCATATATTGCGAATAGAAACATGAGTGCAACCAAAATAACTTCTATCCATCGCTGAAATATTGCAAAAGATAATGCTATATTCTTATTTTCTTGTGACCGAGAAAATAAGAAACCTAGAAGAATCCAAAACGGGAGAGATATGCCAACAAATTGAAGATTATAATCAATAAGATTATGCGAAAGTAATCCTGTAAGTGCAGTTATAAGTAATAGACCTGGTAAAGCTTCTTTTAAATTTTTGTTGTTAATTTCTTTTTTTATTCCATTAAAAAGTACAAAACCAATTAAAAATATAAATAGAATCATACTTATTACTCCCCTTTCCATAGCAAATTTTAAGAATACATTATGTGGATGATCTGAAGTTGCAAGTACTCCACTTTGTGTATGTGGTTGAACAAAACGAAAACTATAAGGACCCCATCCAAAAATTGGCTTTTCTAAAGAGAAATTTATAGCCTGAGACCAAAACTGTCTTCGTTCCGATACAGAAGACTTTCCTTCATCTGCACTAAATGTAACCTTCTGAGTAACTTCTAGTACCTCAAATAGATTTGAACGAAGTTCGTTAATAGAAGAAAAAAGTGCCATACATATTACTAATACAGATAATACGTAATATCCAATTTTTCTCCATTCTTCAGCACTTTTTAAATGTGTATAAACCATTGCTGATAGAAGCAATAATTGTCCTCCAAATGCTATGGCTGCTCCACGAGAGTAACTTAAGAAAAATGTAGAAAGTACAAATGCGAAAAGAATTGTGCGAGTTAAAGTATCTATTAAGTTATGAAAACCTTTGCGCTTTTTACTCCAATGCATATATAGCCATAGAAATACTATTGGCCATAAAAGAAGTAAGTACTGTGCCCAAGCATTTGGCCAATAATCTGTGTGAAATCTAAAATCGAAAAAAGGTCCTACAAATCTGTTTACTGGTTGAAATATATAAACAGCAACTCCAAGTGAACTGGCAAACAGAGTAACTATTCCTGCAATACGAATAAAGTTTTGTGAAAAAATGTCATCTGGGAAACTTTTTGTACCTATCCCCTTTCTAATTATCCAGAAAAATAAAAGTACTAAAGAAGTAGTACGAAATATTTCATCTAGTCCATAATTTTGTGTACTAGAAAAAATATAGCTTAAAATAGTCCATACTATAAATCCAATTCCTGCAAACCAAACAATAGCTGGAATACTTATTCTTCTTTTTTTCTTATCTTTTATATCATTAAAAAAACTATATCCAATAGCCAGTGTAGCCATACCTACAAGTATCCAAGTTGCGTCTATACTTTTTCCGCCTCTCCACAAAACTACAAAAGCAAATGTCAGTAAAAATACAATATCTACCCAATGAATTTTTTGCTTTCTCCAAGAGAGCATGGACGTAGTATTGCACAAAAGCATGCTAAAAGCATTTAATTATGGTGCCGAAGGAGAGACTTGAACTCTCACTCCCAGAGGGAACACGATTTTGAGTCGTGCGCGTCTACCAGTTCCGCCACTTCGGCAATAAAGATATTTGATGACAAATGAACAATGATTGAGGTATTCATCCCGCATTTATTGCGGAACCGCCACTTCGACAATAATCTATATCAAATTATACGAAGTTAATGATTAGTTGCAATCATTGTCTATAACAATCTTTATTAAGAGCTCTGAACAACTATTATACTATTCAATAACAATAGACTCAGACACAAGATATTTGATACAAGAGATGCTTGAGTCTTGTATCTCATTTGTGTGACAACGTAACACAGGAAAAAATAAATGTGTGACAATGTAACACAAATGGTAAGTTGGTGGTTTAATATAGCAGAGCATAGGGTAGCTCCATCCCCCTTCGGGGGAGGGCTGGGGGGAGGGCTTAGGTCAAAACGTTCTTTGCCCTCTCCTCTTTCCTCTCCCGAAAGGAGAGGAAGTAGTCTATGTATTGGTGTATTGGTTATTGGTGTATTGGTTATTAGTATGTAGATAAATATCTTCGTTAAGCAGTATCCAGTACTCCAATATACTTTTTTCATTTATTTAATTTTCTTCATTTCTTTCATCCGCGCGAAAGCATCGCGCTCCTCGTATATATTAAATATTTATAGCTTCTTCAGCTTCTTTATTTTCACATTTCTTTCAACCCAAGGAATCCCCTTCGGGGTTGTTTTCAATTATATAAATAGTCTTTGAATAGCCTAAATATGGCTAGATATTTGTGAAATTAAAAAAATGTATGGTAATACGGAATATTTTTGTTACAATTTGAGGGAAATTTCCCCCTTAACTTTATGAAATGCCAAACATGCACAAACTTTTTTCTCTCAATATTCGCTATTGTAGTCCTTGCTACTCTTGGATATTTTCTTATAAATAACACACCTGCATCTGTATTGAATACTGAAGTAAATACAGAAGATGCTGTTCCCGTAGAAGGAGAAGAGGCAGCAGATGAAGATGTTCCCGTAGAAGGAGAAGAGCCAACAGATGAAGATGCTCCAGTGGAAGATGAAGAGCCAACAGATGAAGATGCTCCAGTGGAAGATGAAGAGCCAGCAGATGAAGATGCTTCAGTGGAAGATGAAGAGCCAACAGATGAAGATGCTCCAGTGGAAGATGAAGAGCCAGCAGATGAAGATGCTTCAGTGGAATAAATATATTTAAAATATTTAAAAACAC
>DAOWDW010000054.1 GCA_030638845.1 Candidatus Peregrinibacteria bacterium
AAGAAGCAGGAAGAAGAAAAAGCATTGGATGAAATAAGAAAAGCAACAGTTGTAGATTTAGCTCCAGAACTTATAGATGATGAACTAAAGGCATTGATGGATGATTTACAGAAACAACTTCAAAAAGAAAATATGTCCTTTGAAGATTGGATGAAACGTGTAGGAAAAACACAGGAAGAAGCACTTAAAGATTTGCAAGAACAAGCCAAAAACAGACTTACTATGCGCCTTGGTCTTGCTCAACTTGTAGAAGACAGGAAAATAGAAGTAAGTGACGAAGAGATGAAGAATCATATAGATTTAATGATGAATCATATTCCAGAAGAACAAAAAAAGGATGCCGCTAAAATGTATGGAAAAGGACAACAGGGCTATGAACAGTTTAAATGGCAAAAGAAAGTAGAGAAACTTCTAAGTGAAATTATTCAGAACTAAACAATACACTTCCTACTCCCACCAAATTCTTACTCGACGTTCCGGATTCGAATTACGTAACATCCCGCAAGATTTTTTATGAACAACTATCTCTCCACTTCTATTTACTACACCCATTAATACTTCTTTAATCCCTTTATCTGGAGCACAACATTTTGCAAAACGTGTTGGCATAACAATATCCCCTTCTATAACAAGAGAAGACTTTATTGTTTTAGGTTTTTCTTCACTATCTCCAACTTTTTCATCTTTTTTGCGCTCAAAATTTGGTACTCCTTTTAGGCGAGCAAGAAGAGATGCAGGTTTTTCTGCTCCTTGCCCTATTTTCATAAGAATATCTTCACGCTCTTGTATAGTTAACTTTTTACCATCGCAATCTCTAAGTAAAGAAAGACTTGTATCTAGTGGTGGCAAATGATGTTTTCGTAACTCAATATTTACTGCTTCCCTACCCTTAGAAATATATTCAGGACGTTTTTGAGCATATAGGAATTGCTTTAGTTTAGACCTAGAAGAGGACATTTTAAGCAACTGAAACCACTGAGAAGATGGACGTGGTGTTTTATGCTTAAGTATTTCTACCATGTCTCCATTCTCTAGTTGATAATCTAGCGCAATAATAGAGCCATTCACTCTTGCGCCACGGAAAGAAAGACCTAAATCTGTATGTACTTGGAAAGCAAAATCTAAAGGAGTTGCACCTTCTGGAAGTTCTATTACATTTCCCATTGGAGTTAAAACAAAAATATAATCCGAAAGTTCTCCTGTTTCTGTTAATCCAGATTGATTAGACAAAGAATCAAACACTTTTGCAGCTGTTGCAGCTTTGGCAATAGCACCCGAATCTTTATATATCCAGTGAGCAGCCACACCATACTGTGCTTCTCTATGCATTTGTGCAGTCCTTACCTGAACTTCCACACATATTGGTTCTTCAGAAGAAGAACCAGGCAGTTGGACAACAGTAGTATGAATACTCCTATATCCATTTGGTTTTGGAAATGCAATATAGTCTTTAAATCTATGAGTAACAGGCAATCCAATTTTATGAAACAAACCAAGAACCTGATAACAATCAGTTTCTTTTTCAACTATTACACGCAAGGCATAGTAATCATACAAATCTAAAATATGAGTAAACCCTTTCTCACGCATTTTTCTAAATGAACTATATGGATACTTAGTTCTAGCCTCTAGTTTTACAGAAATTCCTTCGTTAAGGAAAAAAGCGCGTACTTCATTAACAATTTTTCCCATAAATTTACCATGCTTCTTTTCTACATTTAAAATCTGTTCCGATATACGCTCTGCATCTTCTGGATAACAAATAGAAAAAGCCTCCGCCTCCAGACCATGCTTTAGCTTATAAATACCAAGCCTTGCAGCTACAGGTGCAAACAACTCTAGCACATCTTTTGCTAAACGTTTCTCTTTATCTTTTGGTAAAGAAGAATCTGGAGAAAGTAAATAAAGCTTATCGCACAAAAGAAGAACAATAGTTCTAATATCTTTTGAAACGGTTACAAGCATAAGCTTAAGATCCTCTATAGATATTCTTTTCTCATGCAACGTAACATGTGAAAGCAAATGCACTCCACTTACAATTTCTCTAATCTTAGGACCAAATTCTTCTTCTAATTCAGATACAGTCCAATACTTACATTCAAGAGAATGATGAAGAAGGCACGCAATAATACTTTCTTCATCTGGCTGGAAAGGAAGAAGATTCTGAAGAGTGCCCATAACATGCTCCATATAAGGAACTCCAGTCCAATGTGTTTTTCCTTTATAGGCCTTTTCGGCTACACTCCAAGCTTTTTGCAAATTATCTACATTAATATCTACAGATAATGATTTAATCTGCAGACTTAGCTGATCGTAAGTGACAGGAAAGGCAGGCATAACTAATTAATTTTAAGAAATGCAATTGTAACACAAATATTTAGAATAAATCCGAAATCCGAATACCAAAATCCGAATATATTCAATTTTTTCGGATTTAGAGCTTCGTGCTTCAAATTTAACAAAATAATAATAACTGTAAAAATAATTGACAATAAAAATAACGTACTTAAACTTACCCGTAACGTCCGAAGACCGAGGGCACTAGGTCGATGACCGAAATTAAGCCCCTCCGAGGCATACAGCATCGCTCGCACGGCATCCGCTTGGTTAGTCGTGTCGTGTGTCTCGCTGGTCTCCCGGACGCTAAAAACGGGAGACCTTTTTGTATTCATTTATTATCACCTAAACGACAAATGGCACTTACAAGAACCCAAAAAGATGATCAGGTAAAAACTCTGGCTAAAAAAATGTCAGATGCATCCTCCATTATCTACGCACATTACATTGGCTTAAACGTTGCTGAAATAAGCGACATGAGAAGTTCTATAAGAGAAAAAGGGGCAGAAATGAAAGTTGCTAAGAAAACTCTTATGAAAATTGCAGCAGAGCAAGCTGGTGTTCCGTTAGTAGATGAAAAAACATTAAACGGACCTATATCTATTATTTTTAGTTATGATGACCCATTGAGTGGTGCTCAAGCAGCATTTACATTTGGCAAAACACACGATCAAGTTGAATTAATAGGAGGTGTGTACGACGGAAAATTACTTACAAAAACCGAGGCAGTAGAACTAGCTAAAATGCCTAACAGAGAACAGCTGCTTGGAATATTTGCTGGAATGATTCGCTCTCCACTTGTTTCCTTCGCAAGTGCTTGTAACTCTCCACTTAGTGGATTTGCAAGAGCATTGGATGCTATGGCAGAAAAAGGAGTCTTTACTTCGAATGAAAACAATAAAAGCAATGGAAACAATGAAGCAATAGAAGAAGAAGCTGAGGAGCCTAAGGAAGCTGAGGAGCCTAAGGAAGCTGAACCTACAACCAAACCAGAATCTGATGCTCCACCAGAAGAATCTGCACCAAAAGTAGAAACTAAAGAAGCTGAGGAAGCTCCAACCCCATTAGAGCGTCCCTCCCCGCAAGGTTCTGCAGGACAGGCCGAGGGCGCAGAAGAAGAAACTAAAGAAGCTGGAGAAACTCCAAAAGAATCAGATACTTAATTTTTCATTTTACATTTTCTATTTTCCCCCTATAAATCATGGCAGATGACGCAACAGCCACAGAAGAAGTAAAGCTTTCTAAAGAAGAGAAAGCAGTTATAGACGCACTTGAAAAACTAAATGTAGTTCAGGTTAATAACGTCGTAAAATTCATGGAACAGGAATACGGTATTTCCGCAGCAGCTCCAGTTGCAGTAGCAGTCGCCGGAGGCGGAGGTGATGCAGGGGAAGCAGAAGCAGAAAAAGATTCTTTTGACGTAGAACTTGCAGAAGCAGGTGGTCAAAAGATTGCTGTTATTAAAGTAGTCCGTGAAATTACAGGTCTTGGTCTTGCAGACGCTAAAGGCGCTGTAGACAGTGCACCAAAAGTAATTAAAGAAGGTGCTAACAAAGAAGAGGCAGAAAAAATTAAAAAGCAACTAGAAGAAGCAGGAGCAACAGTAAATCTTAAATAATGAAAACGGGACAAGGGATATGGGATAAGGATAATTACAATCCATATCCCGTTTCCCATATGGCCGACAAGTCGGGCTACGGTACACAAGAGAAAGAAGTAAACTATATTAATAAAATCCATCATTTATTTTAAAAATTGTACTATTATTGAACAGTATGCAGAAAAGATATTTAGGAATAGACATAGTGCGAACCATAGCAATTGTAATGATGATTGTTTTTCATTTTATATATGACTTAAACGAATTTACTAACATTACTATTAATATAAAAAGTGAAGGCATGGAAATATTTAAAATAATTACAGCATCACTCTTTCTTTTTGTTGCAGGAATAAGTACCAACTTTTCTAAAAATCAGTTTAAAAGAGCTTTAATTGTAATTGGAGCAGGAATAATAATAACCCTAACAACTTATATATATAATCCAAATACATTCATCCGCTTTGGAATACTGCACTGTATTGGCGTAGGAATGTTAATTTTAATACCTCTTAATAAACTAAAAGAACTAAATATATTACTTGGATTATTTATTTTGATGATCCCTATTCAATTTCCCCCTCCGCATACAACACTAGACTACTATCCACTACTGCCTTGGCTTGCGGTAATGCTTATAGGATTTGGAATAGGACATTATTTATTTGTTAGAAAAAACATATTTCAAAAAAAATCATATTCAAAATCATTATCAAACCTAACATTCTTAGGAAGACATACGCTACTTATTTATATGATTCATCAACCGATAATAATTGGTGTGTTGATGATTGGTAATTGGTAATTGGTTATTGGTTATTGGTGATTGGTTATTAGTAATCTAGATTAAGATTTTCGTTAAACAGTGCCCAGTATTCCAGTATTCCAGTATTCCAATATACCTATTTACACTCGACCGTATGCTCTGGCTCCTCCCCTGCCAAATACTGTTCTATTGATTCAAAACAATCTTCATACATATTCCTCATACTTTCTTCCGCATAAAATGCAATATGTGGAGTTGTAACAGCATTTGGATGATCTATTAAATCTTTATTCTCCTCAAAGTTTTTCTCGTGCTCCATAACATCTAAAAGCGCATAACGAACTTTTCCGCTTTTAAGCCCTTCTGCTAATGCAAAGCTTTCTATTAGTTCACCACGAGCTGTGTTAATTATAATAACCCCATCTTTCATTTGAGCTATAGATTCCGAATTTATCATATGACGTGTTGAATCTAGTGCAGGAACATGAAGCGTAACAATATCACTCTGACTTAAAAGTTGCGAAAACTCTACGTATTGAACATTTAAAAGATCTTCTAATTCAGAGTTTGAGCATTTATCTACAGCAACAATCTTCATTCCAAATCCATGAGCAATTTGTGCAACCTTCTTTCCTATTTTTCCAGTACCAATTATTCCTAAAGTTTTACCTCTAAGTGCAATACCTCTTAGTCCATCATAATTAAATTCACCAGCCTCTACTCTGTCGTCTGCTTCTGCAACGTGGCGAACTGCAGAAAGAAGTAAGGCAAACACATGTTCTGCAATAACATGCGATCCATAATCTGGTACATTACAAACTGTTATTCCTTTCTTTTTACACGCCTCTAAATCTATATGGTCGTACCCAACACTCCTCGCACATATCAATTTTAAATTAGGAAGTTGATTAATAGTTTCTGCAGAAAACTTTGTATGTACAAAAAAGGATATGACTTCTGCGCTTTTACAAGCGGAAACAAGCTGTTCACCTTCTAGTACACCTTCGTAAATTTCTGCGTCTGGAAAGCGTTTTTTTACAGAAGCTAAATCTTCTGAATCAACATCTAGAAAAACAATGGAAGTAGGCATGGGGGGATTGTACACCTTACCTCTTTGCCCTACCATACCTCCGATGTCTTTTCATGTTCGTCGCCTTCAGGAAAAAAAAACTTCTAAAATTTTAAAATTTGAAA
>DAOWDW010000067.1 GCA_030638845.1 Candidatus Peregrinibacteria bacterium
AAAATGAAACCATAGAAACACTACATGACAGACTTGCAAAACAAGGAGCCGATTTACTTATAAACATCTTAAAAAATCCTATTAAAGAAACTCCACAAGATGAAACTAAAGCAACAATGTGTAAAAAACTCTCAAGAAAAGATGGAGAAGTAAATGTTAATATTATGACTGCAAAAGATATTGATTTACATGTAAGAGCATTGGTCCCATGGCCTGGAGCTAAATGCGTAATAGGAGAAAAACCAATCAAACTGCTTAAGACATCACTTAAGCAGTCTGATAATTCATTTGAAATTTTGTGTAAAGATGACTCAATTCTCTATATTTCCATGTTACAACCAGAAGGAGGAAAACCTATGACTGGAGCAGATTGGAAAAGAGGAAGAAAAACAAACTTGCCTCGTCCATAGCTCTACGTAGCTTGTGAAGCAGAGCGAAGACAGATTAAACATGTTTCTTCATTTCTTGAAGAGCATTTATGAATGGATCTAAATCTTCAACATCAAACATAATTGTAGTTTTTTGACCACCACGAGATTTTTCGGAAACTTTTAAAAACTTTCCATGACCAGATTCTTTTAAATCTATATAAAAAGTTCTCTGGCGAGCATGAATAGTTTCTGAATGTAATTCTTGTGCAAATTTTCCATTTCCTCCTCCAGAAGGAGCAGGTCTTACAGGGGTAGCATCATCAGAAGTTCCAGAACTAGAAACTTGTGCATCTTCTCCTTCGGAGAGTTCGGACATTGGATCAAACATAATAAATGTTGGTAAAGAATAAGTCGCTCTCTTTGCCTCATTACATGCGATTTATGTTATTTCCCATCGCATCCTTTAAGCAATTGCATTCTTTTCTGCATTCGAGCTAACTAAATATTACCAACTTTTTTAAGTTACTCAAGCGGAGAGAAGAGAATTTCTGGCTCCCCTATTTTGGTCCAATTTTTCACGCCTCCCCACTTTTTCATATCCTCTGTAATTACAAAATCTTTTTCTAGCATTTCCTCTACATAAGGCACATTTAGCTGTTTGCTTATGCGATATGCAGTATCTGGAATAAATGGCAAAAGAAGTAGTGCAGTGTGTCGAAGTGCCTCAGCAAGCTGAGTCAAAATTTCGATTTTTTTCGATCCCTCAAGCGTCCAAGGCTCTGATTTTGTAATATAAACATTACAGTTAGTTGCAACCGAAATAGCAAATGTAGCAGCAGAACTTAAATTATATTCATTCATATTTTTCGAATAATCCTCCCAAGTAGAAAAAAGTACTCCGGGATCATCACCAAAACTTCCAAGTTGCCCTTCTTCTTTTTGTAGAAGAACAAGAACACGATTTAATAGATTACCTAAATCATTGCGCAATCTAGAATTATAAACTTTTTGAATATGTTCCCAAGAAAAATCACCATCTCTACCCACAGGAACAATTAAACTTAAATAAAAACGAAGAGGATCTGGATTACCTTCAAACTTAGCCAAAATATCATCTGGAACTACAACATTGCCTATAGACTTACTCATTTTCTCTCCTTCACTTGTTAAAAAACCATGAATTAGCAATTCGTCTGGTATACGTACATCAGCTTTTTTAAGCATAAGAGGCCATATAAGAGCATGAAAACGAGCAATATCTTTACCTATAACATGCGTAACTTTAGCATCATACCAATACTCTCTATTCTCATGATCCGTTAGTAGCCCTAATCCTGAGATGTAATTAGCTAAAGCATCACACCAAACGTACATAGTCTGCTCTTCATCCCTTGGAACAGGAACACCCCAAGAAAGTGTAGAACGTGGACGGGAGAAAGACACATCTTCTAGGCCAGAATCTACAAGAGACAATGTTTCTTTCTCTCTAAAACTTGGAATAATTCTGTACTCCTCTCCGTCCCAATCTTTTGTAAGCATATTTTTCAAGTCTTTTCCATATTCACTCATTTTCAAAAACCAATTTTCTTCTGTTACCTCTTCTGGAGCAACCTGATGGTTTGGGCATAAACCATCTACAAGATCACGCTTAGTCATAAAACGCTCACAACCACTACAATAAAATCCTGTGTAAGACCTCTTCTCTAGCACACCAGATTTGTCTAACCTTTTCCATAGCTCTATAACAGTTGGCCAATGCTTTTTTTTATCTGTTGTTCTTATAAATTCATCATAAGAAATATTTAACCGAGCATATAAATCTTGAAATAGTAATGCATTTCTATCAACCAATTCCTGAGGAGTTACTCCTTCTTTTTCTGCAGTTTTTTGAATTTTAGTTCCATGTTCGTCTGTACCAATTTGGAATCTAACATCGTCCCCTTTTAAGCGAAACCAACGAGCCAATACATCTGCAAGTACCTTCTCCAAAACATGTCCCATATGAGGAGCTGCATTTGGATAATCTATAGCTGTTGTTATGTATCTGCGCACGTAAGATAAGAAATGAAAAATGAAAAATGAAAAACGTATTTTTCATACAAAGTATAATTCTTATGCAAAAAAAAGATAGTAACTATCACATTTCTTTGTCTAGCTCAAAGCTCAAAGCATTCCATATTACAAATAATAGATTTTATTATAAGTTACTAAATACTGAGAAGAAATTAACTGTAAATGCAATTATGGCTTGTGCCATAAGAGCAAGCACTGCGCCAAGCAATGCAAACTGAACTGTTTTCTTTGCACTTTCCTTTGCTTCTTCATTTCCTCCAGATGCTGCCATACGCATTCCTCCCCACATAATAGCTAGTACGGCTCCGCCTGTTATAAGCATAAGGAAAAAATTTGCTGCGCGAGTAGCAACAGATAATATAAAAGCAGTTCCCCCACCAGCAGAACCACCAAATATAGAATAATATTCACCCCACCCTTGAGCAGAAGCTAACGGAATTAAGTAATCCAATAATGCGTAAAAAATTGTTTCCATATTAGAATCCTGCGTTAAGAATAACGTTTACTAATGCTTTTGCAATATTTATTGCAACTGCACCTGCAACTGCATAAATAAGCATAGTTTTAGCCTTGGTAAATTCTTCCGACTTTCCATGACCTACTATCATTCGTAACCCAGCTCCAACAGCAACAACTACAAAAATTGCATTAAAGACAGATAGCATACCGTCTACTGCAACTCTCATTAATGCGAGAGCAGGGTTTGCAGAGGCAACAGCAAGTCCTCCTGAAATAGATCTACTAATTACGAATGATACTATTGCCTGAGAAGCAAGCGTAAGAGCAAATCCGCCTAGTGCAAAAATAATAGAATTTCTTCCTTTAGAAATCATACTATCATTTCCAAAACTAAGAAGCATTTGCACGCCCCCTGTAACAACAAAAAGTACTGCAGCTCCCGCAGCAACAGAAATAAAGACAGCAGCAGTATTTTGAATTCCAAGTGAAATAAGACCTTGAGCATTTGTACTACATCCACCAATCTTTTGACAAGGATCTACAAAAGCAAATGTAGTAGCAGGAACTAAAGCTAAAGCACCAGCTAAAATACTGAATTTGGATACATTAGATGAAATAGGAAAAACTTTCATTATACGAAGAAAATGGAATTTAAAGTTCTTAAAATTACTCCTGTAAATAGTAAAACTAAAAGCCCAACAATAGACCAAGTTATACGAGAAATAGCTTCTTGCCTTCTACTTTGATTATTGCCAGAAGACATAAACATAACACCTCCAATAAGTACCCAAAGAACAGTAAAACCAATAGCTACTCGAAATAACCAAGAAGAAGACATATTAAAGTAATCTATAAATATATTTGGGCTAGAAGGTATAACCTTAGTCTTATCGTCAAGTGGCTGAGCAAGAGGAACTCCGGTACTTACTTGAGCAGATACTAAAGTAGGAATTGCAAGAACAAATAATATAGCCACAGCTATTTTTGCCTTTTGTAAAATTAATGAAATCATTACATTATTATAGCAGAAAATGGATGATGAGGCTAGATGGCAAACACAAAAAGATATATCAATATTCAAACACATTGCATTGGTGTAACATTTTTGTTACACTTTAGGTACACTTCCAAAAGAATCTATGCCTACAAGTAAAAAACGTCTTAATATGAGTTTGCCTGAAGATATAAGATATGCCCTATCTGAGCTTGCAAAACGTGATGACGTTACTCCAACAACAAAAGCATTGCATCTCATTAAAATTGCATTGGAAATTGAGGAAGACGATGTGTGGAATGCCATTGCTACCGCACGAGATACAGAAAATGCAAAGTTTGTTCCTCATGAGAATGCTTGGGCATGAGTTATAAACTTAATTATCATCTGCTTGTTGTAAAAGAAGATATTCCTTCTTTGCCAAAAATAGGAAAAGGACGAATACAAAAAGCTATTCTAGAAAAACTAACTACACATCCAGAAGTATTTGGTAAACCTCTACGACGCTCATTAAGATCATATAGAAAACTTCGAGTTGGTGATTACCGTGTTATTTTTAGAATTGAAGAAAATACAATTAAAATTTTTGCAATCGGACATCGATCAACAATATATAAAGATTATGAAAAGAGATTATAATTAATTATATAATAACGACAATTGCGACGTAGTTCCAAAATCGAACGCCTACCTACGTACTTCGTGGAGCGGATGACGGGACTCGGACCCGCGACCTTCGCCTTGGCAAGGCGACGCTCTAGCCAACTGAGCTACATCCGCAAAAAACTACTTACGCATCCTACGAATCTTAGCCCATTTGTGCAAGTGAAGATAACAAGATTTATTTCTTAAACCTTATATTTCTATAAGAAAACATCCTTTTAAATAAATTTATGATAATTTTAAATATTTTACTAAATACAATTCGAATAATCCCCTTTCCTCCAGACTCCAATCTATAATACAAAATTGGGATAACAAACAATGTAAAAATAGTCGCAAGGTAAGGGTAATAGGGCAGTTTTTTTATAATCATAAAACTAGCTTAAAGCCTAAAAAATTCCTCAGTATTCCTAGTCGTTTTTTCATCAATTTCATCAAAACCCATTCCTTTTACCTGTGCAATACACTTAGCAATTTCAATTACGAAAGCAGGTTCGTTTCTCTTGCCCCGCATAGAATCTGGAGCTAAATACGGAGCATCTGTTTCTATCATAAGCTGATCTAAGGGGCACATTTTAATAGTTCTCCGAATTTCATTTGATTTAGGATATGTAGCTATACCAGTAAAAGATAAGAAATATCCCCTATCTACCAAATCTACAACATCTTCCCATTTTTCTGTACAACAATGAATTACTAGAAATGGTGGATTTATTTCATTTATTATTTCTTTTAAATCTTTAATTGATTCTCTGTTGTGCACAACAGAAGGCAACCCAAAATCCTTGGCAATCTTTAGTTGAGCACGAAATACTTCCCGTTGAACATCTCTTGGAGAATTATCGTAGTAATAATCTAATCCAATTTCTCCTATAGCTACTACTTTTTTTGATGATTTAATCATTTCTTTTAGAATTGTTTCACTTTCAACATTCCAATCTTTTGAGCAGTGAGGATGTATTCCAATTGTACAAAATACTTGTTCATACTTTTGCGCTATTTCTAAACACTTTCTACTCTCTTCTATTTCATCTGCAATAGTAATAACTCTATCTACACCAGCATCTTTTGCACGTTTTAAAACTTCATCAATATCTCTATTAAATTTTCTGTCTGCTAGGTGGCAATGGGAATCGATCATAAATCAATGATATCAAAAAAGTTGCAAACACGCCTTGAGGAGAAGCTCAAAACAAAAAATGAACATACCCACAACTGGCAATAATTCTTTTAATTTGGTAGTTTACCACTTATGACAAACCCAACCCTCCCTCTAGGACAACAAGAAATGCCCGAAGCACCTCGCCTTAAAAAACTCATCGGCCCCAGTTTTATTATACTCGGTCTTGGCCTTGGTAGCGGCGAAGTAGTTCTTTGGCCATATATGTCTAGTACATATGGACTAGGAATTGTATGGGGCATGCTTATTGGTATAACTATGCAGTTTTTTATAAATATGGAAGTAGAACGCTATGCGCTTGTTAATGGAGAAAGTATATTCGTAGGATTTGCACGACTTCTTAAATGGCTACCAGCGTGGTTTATTATTTCTACATTTTTAGGGTTTGGATGGCCTGGTATAGGACTATATGGAGCAACACTTCTTTCGGAGGCGTTTAATATAGGTTCTCCAAACACGGTTGCAATAATTCTATTCGTAGCAATTGGATTAATACTTACACTCGGAAAAGTATTGTATAAAACAGTAGAAAGACTTCAGATGTTTATTATATCCATAGGAGTACCTCTAATAGTATTACTGACTGCATATCTCGCTAGTAAAGCAGATTTAATGGAGTTATTTAGAGGGCTAATTGGACGTGGTGTTCACGAGGGTGAAGCATTTTCTTTCTTACCAAATGGAATAGTTATTGGAACATTCCTAGGAGCACTTGCATACGCAGGTGCAGGAGGAAATTTAAACCTTACACAGTCTTGTTATGTGAGAGATAAAGGCTATGGAATGGGAAAATACGCCACACGCATAACAAGCCTATTTTCTAAAAAAGGAAAAAAACAAGCCGTAACTCTTACTGGAAATACTTTCCCTCAAACTGAAGAAAATATAAATAGATTTCACAAATGGTGGAAAACAGTAAACCTAGAACATTTTTTAATTTTCTGGGGACTAGGGCTATTTACCATGCTTACCCTTTCTCTTTTAGCTTACATAACAACATATGAAAGTGATGCAGGAGGAGGCATAGCATTTGTTATTACAGAAGGCATGGCAATTGGCCAACTAACTCTACCAATCATTGGAGTGCTGTTCTTAGTAGTTACAGGAATTATGTTAGCTGCTACTCAACTAACAGTACTAGATTCCACTAGTAGAATAATTACAGAAAACGTATTACTTATGAGTAAAAAGGAAACGCATAATGTTTCTAAAACTTACTACATAGTTCTTTGGATTCAAATTCTTTTCGGGATAACAGTATTCAGTATAGGATTCGATCAACCTTTAACATTGATAATTATGGGCGCCATAATTAACGCCTTTAGTATGTTTGTTTACAGTGGAATTATTCTAATACTTAACAACAAACTACTGGCAAAAGCTGTTCGTCCTAGAATGTGGAGAAACGTTGTAATGGCTGCCACTTTCCTTTTCTTGGGATATTTCTGTGCTATTACCTTACTAGAAAAAATTGGATAAACTTTGTATTACAATGTAACACACGAGTAATATCAAATCGCATAGTTGAATTGCAGATGAGCAAGAAACATATCAACGCAGTGAATCCAACGGGGCAAATTACGCAGATGCCACTGATTAATTTATAACATTCTTCGTAGCTTGCGAAGAAAAATGGTGGGTCAGGTGGGGATCGAACCCACGGCCAATAGGTTAAAAGCCTACTGCTCTACCACTGAGCTACTGACCCATGTGAATAATATATTTACTATGATATGAAAGAATTGATGCCTGCGAAGTGAATCACTGCCTGTCGACCGTAGTCCGCCTTTGGCGGACGAAGGCTGAAGCTACTGACCCAAACTTAAGTAAACATACGTATTGTACGAAAGTTTTAAAATAAAGAAACAAAAAATCTAATTAACTGCAACATATGTTTTCAGGCTTATAAAGAAAAACCATAGGGTAGCCTCACGGCATGCCGTGAAGCTACCCGAAGATTTATGTAAATAAACGTTATTACATGAGAACCGTAAAACTTCTATTAAACAACACATATTGCTATCATTCATTTATGAGCAATATATTCATATTCCATGGAGCTGATGGAAATGCAAAAGAAAACTGGTTTCCTTGGTTAAAAGAAAAACTAGAAGAAGAAGGACACGCAGTAATTGTTCCTTCATTTCCAAATTCAGATGAACCAAAATTAAATGAATGGCTTGAGCATTTAAAAAAATATAAAGAGCAAATAAATGAAGATTCTATCCTAATAGGACACAGTCTTGGTGCAGCATTTGCTCTTCGACTTCTTGAACAAAGAAGTATTGATATAAAGGCATGCTTTTTAGTTTCGGCTGTTTGGGATGTTATGAATAATGAATATGATGAAAAAACGACATCATTTATAGAAGGTAGATTTAATTGGGAACTTCTTAAGAAAAAAGCAAAACATTTTGAAGTAATTCATTCAAATAACGATCCGTACATAGCTCTAGAAAAAGCAGAAGTACTTGCAGACAAGCTAAATGTACCAGTTTCACTTGTACAAGATGCTGGACATTTCAATAATTCATCTGGATATACAAAATTTGATTTGTTGCTTGAAAAAGTTAAAGAGGAACTAAAGTAAAATCGATTTATAATCCAAAATACTACAACTTTCTTATTTAACGGACTTGCGTAAATGCGACAAATAGAAAATCTAATAAATGATGTTATAAAACGAAGACGTATGACATCCCTTTTCCTTTCCGCTACTCTTTCTTTTGATGAAAGTAGCTATTGTCCATGAACTATTAACAAGGCGTGGTGGTGCAGAACATGTTGCAAAGATATTTGCAGATATGTTTCCAGAAGCACCAATTTACACTCTTCTTTATAACGAAGAAAAACTAGGAGACTGGTTTCCAAAAGAAAGAATTAAAACACCAAACTATCCATTTACTCATAGCTCAAGGCTCATAGCTCAAAGCTTTAATCATCATCTTTATCTATCCCAATTCCCTACGGCTATTGAATCATTCAACTTTGATGATTTTGATTTAGTAATCAGCTCTTCTTCTGCTTTTGCTCACGGAATAATAACTAACGGAAAACCTAAACATCTTTGTTACGTTCACTCCCCTGCTAGATATTTGTGGGATAGCACACATGATGTACTTAATCGTGCAAGCAAAGGAATACTAGGACCACTTAAAAGATTGTACCTACACAAAACTTTTCACAAATTAAGAATTTGGGACGCAGAGGTAGCCCCAAGACCAGACGTTTTAATTGCAAACTCAAAAGAAGTACAAAGGAGAATAGAACTTTACTGGAGAAGAGACAGTAAAGTTATTACGCCACCAATAGATGATATTTGGTTCTCTAATAACTTGAAACCTGTAACCTGTAACCTTCAACCCCACTTCTTAATAGTATCTACACTAACTCAATACAAAAATATAGATATCGCCATTCTCGCATGTAATGAGCTAAAACTTCCTCTCACGATTGTTGGTGAGGGACCAGACGAAAAGAGACTTAAAAAACTAGCAGGACCAACAATTAAATTTATGGGATACAAATCCAATGAAGAAGTAAGAGATATATACACAAATGCAAAGGCAGTCCTATTTACTAGTAACGACGACTTCGGATTGGTTCCGTTAGAAGCAAACGCATGTGGAACTCCAGTAATTGCATTAAAAGTAGGAGGCGCAAAAGAAACAGTAATTGATGGGGAAACAGGAATATTTTTCGAAGCTCCAACGAAGGAAAGTTTGATGAATACTTTAAAGAATTTTGATGATAAAAAATTTAACTGCGAAGTTTGTAAAAATCATGCAGAAAAATTTAGAAGAAGTAAGTTTGAAGAAGAAATAAAAAACCAAATCAATAAGATAACCGCGAGCAGCTAGCCCGCTCCCTGTATTTATTATATTTATTTTATTTCTGCATTTATTTTATTTCTTTTATTACCCCCGATATACAAACACAAATTCCGCCATTAATAAGCAAAAATAGCAGTACCACTTTGTGCAAGAGTAGGAAACTTTGGAGAAATAAAAATTGTAGCCAAAACACCTGTAGCAATTACCGCAGTACCAACAATAATTAAATATGTAGGCAAAGCAATTCCAAGAGAAGTACTCTCTTTCATTGCAATATTGCCTACTCCAAACATTAATGCAGGAACAAGTCCGCCAATAAGAAATCCAATAGTTTGTGTACTCATGAAAACAAAGAAGATTATAAAGATTCTGGCATGGCAATACCTAAAAGATCAAATGTAAGCGGGGTTGCTGCGCGCCCCTTTGCGGTGCGCTGCAGGTATCCACACTGAAGAAGATACGGCTCGTAAACATCTTCCACCGTTTCACATTCTTCTGCTATAGATGCAGCTAATGTAGATAATCCCACAGGTCCCCCACCAAATTTTTCTACAATTGAAGAAAGTATTAGCCTATCTGTTTCGTCTAGACCATTTGTATCTATGCCAAGTGACAAAAGTGTTTCTTTCACCCTATTTAAACTTATTGATGATTCATTACGCACTTGTGCAAAATCTCTTATAGATCTTACAAGTCTATTTGCAATACGAGGAGTTGCCCTACAACAAGTAGCTAAATAAGAAGCCACTCCGTCTTCTATATCTATATTCAATATTTTAGAACTTCTTACTACTATATCTTCCATTTCCTTTTCGGAATAAAAATGTAATTTATATGAATGAACAAATCTATCTCTTA
>DAOWDW010000094.1 GCA_030638845.1 Candidatus Peregrinibacteria bacterium
GCATCCGCCAAAAAGTGCTCCAGATACATTAGTGCTGCCATTGATCCAATGCCATGATTCATTTTGCTGAAGCTCTGCAATTACATCTTTATTTTTTGGGTCTCCCCAATCACCGTATCCATCACAAAAATATGAATACGGTTTGTATTCAAAATCATCAAAGTCATCGAATAGTATTCTTTGTACATGTTCTTGAAAGGCTGGTGGTAAATTTTTTGTTTGGGCAAAACCTGCCATAACCGATGGTCCATGAAAAGAAACCAATCCGAGCTGATTCAAATATACAAGAAGAACCGATGCATCTGAATACCCCATAAATAATTTAGGATTTTTTTGAATAATGTTACTATCTAAAAAAGGTAAAATTCGAACAGAATCATCACCACCAATAGTTGTAATTATTCCTCGCACTGATGGATCTGCAAATGCATCATTTATGTCTTTGGCTCTTAATTCAGGGTTATGATAAAGTTGTTCATCATCCATCTTTGTTGTTGGATATTCAACAACTGATAAACCAAAAATTTCTTTAATATTATTTATTCCCTCCTTATAAACATTTTGAAATTTGACTGCTTTTCCTGAAGAAGGTGAAATAATAGCTATCTTGTCACCTAATTTTAATTTGTAATTTTCTAGATGCATATATAATATATTACCATATTTATGAGTTTATTTTATTACAAATTAAAAAAATGAAAATTCTACCCAAGCTTTCGACTATATTTTTGATTATTCCTATTTTAGTTAGTTGCACCTCCAATATTGATGATCCTGTATTATTAGAAGGAAAAGAAATCACTATTGGTAGTTTTTCTAGAGCAATTGATTACGCTCCATATATTGTGGCGAAAAATAATGGTTTATTTGATGCAGTAGCCGATAAGAATGGTATATCAATAAAATATGTAGAATTCCAGACCTTACCGTCTATTAATGAAGCTCTTGCTACAAATAATTTGGATATTGTATTTGAAGCAGAACCTCCTGCAATTATTGGCAAGGCTGCAGGAATAAGCGTGAGCATAGTATCTCCAGGAGTAAGCCTTGTTCAAGAAATTGTTGTTCATTCAGAATCGAATATATTTGAAGTTACAGATTTGAAAGGTAAAAAAATTGCTGTACCTTCTGGATCTAGTTCTCATTATGGTTTGAATAAAATGCTTCAGCAGGCAGGACTAACAACGGATGATGTTGAAATAATTGATATGAATCCACAAGATGGGAAAGCAGCTTTTGTATCAAATCAAATAGATGGATGGGCAATTTGGCCCCCTTTTATTGAACAAGAAGAATATGCACAAAGAGGTAGAGTACTAAAAGGAAGCAACGTTTTTATCCAAAGTGTTGTAGTTATGAGAGACGAATTTAAGCATGATAATACTAAATTAGCCGAAGATTTAGTAATGGCAATCAAAGAAAGCCAACAGTGGATTATTAATAATCCATCTGAGGCTCAACAAATAGTTGCAAGTGAACTTGGTATTGAGTTAGCGATAGTCAAGTTGGCTTGGGAAAAGCATAATTTCAATCCCACAATTGGCTCAGAAGAAATATCTGACATTCAAGACAAAGCAGATTTTCTTTTTGAAATGAATCTTGTAAAAGTCAGAGTTGATGTAATGAATGATCTAATCGATCTCTTTTAAAATGAGAATAATCGATAAACTAAAAAATATTCTAATTTCATTAATTGTCCCTTTTTTTATAATAGTTTTATGGGAGCTGAGTGTAGAATTAGCGTGGGTACCTAAGACACTCATAGCCAGCCCATCACAAATCTTAATTGATTATTGGTATTTTTTAGCAAATGGTGAACTATTTAAACATTCTTTTATCAGTATGTTTAGACTATTAACTGGATTTGTTTCTGGAAGTTTATTGGGATTAATATTTGGGATTGGAGTTGGATTATCAAAATTCATGAATAAACTTTTGAACCCATTATTTCAATTTCTTGCCCCAATACCTCCAATTGTTTGGATACCTCTTTTAATTATCTTTTTTGGCATTGGTGAATTATCAAAGATTGTATTACTAATGATAGCTTCGTTTTTTATACTATTTATTAATACTGTAAATGGAATAAGATTAGCAGATTATAACTTAATTGAAGTTGCTAATATTTATAAAAAATCAAACTATGTATTGATTACAAAAATATTAATTCCCTCAGCGTTTCCCAATATTTTTTTAGGTCTAAGATTGGCTTTAGGGCTTTCATGGATATTGCTAATCGCCGCTGAGGTTGTAGCTTCTTCAAAGGGGCTAGGTTGGCTTATTTGGGATGCTCGCAATTTTTCAAGACCAGATGATATGTTTGTAGGTATTATTACCATAGGAATTCTAGGTAAATTAACCGATCAACTTATGGTTGTAGCAGAGAAGCATTTTACTTCTTGGAAAATAAGATTCGATGGAAAATAAAAACAAGAATATACTTTTTATGGTGTATAAACTAAGGTTTACTCGACTTAATTAAATTATGCCGTATTCACTTAAACTAGATATAGTTAAAAAGTCGTATCCTTCTTCTAGGTTACCTATCTTGAAAGATTTTCACTTAGACATTGAAGATCAACAATTTGTAACAATATTAGGGAGCAGTGGTTGTGGTAAGAGTACTTTACTAAGAATGATAGCTGGAATTGATAATAATTATAATGGTGAAATTTGGGTAGAAAATCGTTTAGTAAAAAGCCCATCAGATGATTGTAGTATTGTATTCCAAGAATTACGATTATTTCCATGGATGAGCGTTAAAGAAAATATTTTATTTGCACTAAAAAAACAAAAGGATGGGCACGAAGAACTGTTAAGAATATTAAAATTATTCGATTTAGAAGAATATTCAAACGTTTTTCCTGGTAATTTATCTGGAGGTATGTCTCAAAAACTTGCATTAGCAAGAGCTTTGATAAATATCCCAAATTTACTTTTACTTGATGAACCTTTTTCATCATTGGATTACATAACGAAAATACGTCTGCAAAATGATCTGATTAACGATTTAAATAAACTTAAGACTACAGTATTGATGGTGACACACGATATTGAAGAAGCGGTATTTGTTAGTGATAAAGTAATTATTGTATCTTATTGTCCTAGTAAAGTTATTAAAATTTTTAATGTAGATTTACCTAAACCACGAAACAGATCTAGTAAGGAATTTTTGATTGTTTACCAAAAGGTATTAGATTGTATGCTTGAAGTTTTACATATGAATTAATTTTAAAAAAATTGCTTGATATAACTTTTCTTGCTCAGAAATAAACATTCAATTTTAAATAGAATTCTGGAAGTTTCTATAAACACCTTCTGATTTAAGATTATTAACTATTTACATAAATTGTCAATGGCTGGGGAGGAGGGATTCGAACCCCCGAATGCATGGACCAGAACCATGTGCCTTACCACTTGGCGACTCCCCAATGATGTAAAAAATGATCTTACTACTTTGTATTTTTTCCTCTTGCCACTCCGTAGCCCGAGTGAAACGAGGGCGTAGGGTGGTGGCGACTTGTCCTGAACGTAGCCGAAGGACTCCCCATCGATACGAATTAATACTATCAGTATTTATATTTTAGTTCATCAAGGTTTTTGTATTTTTTAGGAATTACTCACTAGCTTCAGTCTTCTTTCGCCTTCTTAATAAAGTAAGCACGAAATCTCTACTTGTAATTATATGATCTCCCGTTTTTACCCCAGTATTTTAATTTCTGTCATCTAGTGCTTTTAACATAAAAACAGAAGCTTTTCCAGATACTAATATCTCACAAACATAGCCCTGCCCTCTATTTAAAATTCTTTTTTAGTATCAATCTTCAGAGAAATAATCAGTATCAATTCGTTTTATAAAATATGAAGCAAAAGATGAAACACTAACATTATGATCAATCATAAGCTGAGCAAGTCTTTCGCCATCAATAAGAATAATTTTAGCTTCAATATTTTGAACATAACCTAATGCTTCACTTGAAAAATTTGACGTAGTTATAAATACGCCTTTTCTTGCTCTATTCCCTTGAAGAGCACCTGCAAATTTCTGAATATCTGGGCGACCTACTGTGTTCTCCCATCTCTTTGCTTGTATATATATAATATCCAATCCAAGTTTATCTTCCTTGATTATTCCATCTATACCACCATCACCAGTTTTCCCTAATGCTTTCCCAGCATCTTTGAGAGAACCTCCATATCCCATTGCAAGCAAGACATCTACAACAAGTTTTTCAAAAAATCTCGGACTGCAACTTTTTATCTGTTCGATAATTTCTACTTTAAGATCATCGGAAATTTGTTCAAATGAATCATCTATAATTTCTTCTGGAGTACGCTTATCTTCCTTATAATTATCACTTTCATTTGTATTATTTTTCTTCTTATTAATATTCCAGTTCTTTTTAAACTGAGGATATTTCTCTAAATCTTTAACTTTAAGCTGTTTAGGATTTTTTGCTAAATATTCCAGACCTTTAGGCAAAATTTTAAAATACCCTCGCTTAGTATACTCAACAAACTCAGCTTTTTTTAAAAAAGTACGAGACCATCCAACTCTATTTGCAATAACTCTTTGTTTACCAGATTCAAGAAACTTTTCTTTATCCTCATTAGATAAATCAAAATCTTCTTCTATATGCTGAATAGCCTCACTAAGCGAATGTTCTTTACCATCAGATGCATATTCAAGTAACGGAAACATTATTGCCTCAAATGTAGGAATTCCCATACAAATAATAGTATCATACTTAACCGTGATTCCACCAAGCAATAAATTTTCCAAATCGCTTAATAATAAAACCGATAACAGCACCCCATATTGCAACTTGAATTGCAGGCTGTTCTTTTATTAAAGCTTCATAGGTTAAAGTTGCTCCAATTTCAAACAGCTCTTTCCCATATGCCTGCTCTAATTCCACATACTCATTTAGATTATATATTATTAATATTATGCTTATCCAAAATAAAATTGCACCCGCAAGAATAACTATTTTATATTTCTTGTCTGTTTTCTCTATAAGAACTACTTTCATAGGTTGAATTTCTTTTGGCTTGATAGATTTCTTTTGTACATTCGATGATGTAAATGTTTTTTTAGCCATAATGTAAATAAAGAAAAAATAATACAAAGGGACATCTGGCTATGCTGATCCAATGGTTCCTCTTGCATACTAAGTGCATTTACCGAGGCAAGACGCCCCTTTCTACGCTGTGTTGTGGTGAAGTATTGCGGATATTAAAAGTCCGCTTGATCAAATCTTGACTCAAATAATTTTACAGATAGGATTATGGATACTTACCTTAATACATAATGACTTATCGATCAGATCTACAACATGCGAAAAATAAACCTTTTCCGATACTGGGAAAAATACAACAAAGCACTCCATTTTTGCTGGATCTAAGTAAACACACACAACTTTCGGTTGAAATGTTGAACGATCAGGTAGCATTGCAGAAATATATTAAAGAAACCTTTTATCCTAAATATAAGTGGGGTATAGCTACATACCTTGAATATCGCCCGCTTCTACTTAATCGTTTTCCTCAAATGGCAACCGAAAATCGTTATTTCCATTTGGGGATAGATGTTATAGCACCTATCCATAAAGAATTGTTTGCACCAATATCTGGCAAAGTTTTCTATGTAGGTTATGAGGAAGGAGAAGGAAATTATGGAGGACTTGTTGTACTACAACACACAACCAATGATGATAAATATTTTTATAGTCTGTACGGGCATTTAGACAAAGATGCTTTGCCTCTCGAAGGAGATAATATTGAAGGTGGGTCGGTATTTGCACGTATGGGTGATATGACTTGCAATGGTCATTGGTTTTTCCATACACATGTCCAATTATTGACTCAAAAGGCGATTGATGATGGATGGATGTTTCGTGGGTATTGTACAAAAGAACAATGTGCCTCTATGAATGAATATTGCCCTTCTCCATTCTTATTTATTGGTGTTGAAAATGAGGCTTTTTTATAGAGAAATTGAAAAAGCTTGACTGTTCTAGTCAGATAAGTAAGAACTCATTTCCTATGCTAGAGAAACAATTTAATATTGCTGTTCTTGGTCAAGGAACTGTGGGTACCGAAGTATTAGGATGGAGCTTCCCACATATTTTTGTATACTGAACACATGCAAAATACAGAAGTGAGAATTGGAGCAATAGACGATTTCCTTCAACTCGCAACATTGGATTATTCAAATAGTGTTGAAAATATGTTTGAAGTGGTTAAGAAGGATGGATATCTATCTCTCCAGGAAATAGTATTACCAGAGCCAATACTCAACGCATCGAGTAATTATGCAGAGGAAATTGAGCAGGAAATGATACACAAGCTATCAGATATAAACTGCATTCCCTTAGTCGTTTTTGTTGACCATGTGCCAGCTGGTTACTTGATGGCAAAATGGGGGCAATGGCCTGAGGGGAAAGTCGTTGAAATTGAGGGTATTCTTGTGGCACATCAATATGCAGGAAAAGGTCTCGCAAAGGCTATGCTTATGGAGATTATGAAGATTGCGAAAGCGGATGCTGAATGCAGAGGCATCTATGCGGAAATGGATACGATTAAATACCAAGCCAATAAGTTACTTATGAATATGGGATTTGTGTTTGCTGGAACGAAACTGTTTGTCTATTCAAACAAAGATCCACGAGCAGGCTCGAAAGAGGCAGTGTATTTTTTCTATAAAATTGAGAAGTAGGTAGGCACTACAAACTTTCTCTCGCTGAGAGCAATATTTGCTGGAATAGCATTCCAAATTCTCCAATACTATTGGAGCCATTGTAAATTTCTAAAATCATCCACCAGCCTCAATCATTCTACTACGCAAGCTACGTAGAAATGGTTATAGCTTTTAGGTCTGCGTAGTTTACAAAGTAAACTATCCCCAGTCATGTTGACTGACACAATAAATAGTGAGAGGATGTTATACAGTATGACTAATAATGCATGTAAAAATAGAGGAATTGGAGGTTTGGATTGCAATTTAGTAACAAATCCTGAATGTACCGAAGGTATTTTTGTTATGCTAAAATTGTCAGATATTCAAGCTCTAGATAAATTTCAAGAATTTCTTGCTTTAGAATACAAGGAGCCAATTCCAAAACTTTGGCGTGAAAAAGTTGAACGTCTTCCAGATAATGTTAATGAAGTTGATGCTTGGAAGATTTTGAGTGAGGTATATGTTCAATATTATGTTGGAGAAATAGAGGAAATACATGAGTTATCAAAGCAGCCTACAAATAGTAGGTTTCCAAGTGGCAAGATATCTGCAATTCGTAAGATTATTGAATGTGTGTTAAACATAACAAAACGAACTTAAGCATCATCTTTTCTTTACTTTATAATAATTCATAGAGAAGTATAAATACACATGTTACAAATCGAGTAGATTTCTATTCCACCACAGACATACCTCTCATATGTATCAAATATTGAATAATACCTATTTGATCTTCAGATTGAGCAAGGGCGAATAGTTTGCCTCTATCATCACTTGTTATTCGAGTGATTCGATGTGAAACCTTTAAGGCCTCAAGTATTGTTTTTACTTGTCCTTCATGGTCATCTGGCAATGCTATTTCTATATGAAGTGGATTTTTTGTAGATGTAATCATAGTAAGAAAAATGAAATATATAAAAACACCTCCTTTAGAGAAGGAGGCTGAATGAATTAAAATTTAAGTACTAGCAGCTATCCTTCCCTAGTTGGGAGGTCTTCATAGTCATCTTCTTTGTCATTGCGAAGAACTGCATTGACATCACTCTATCAAATAATTACATTTGGTCAAGAAATCTATTTTAGAAGCAATTCTATTTTATCTGTTACAGATAAGAATTCTTTATTAGGTAATTTTTCTATAAATCTAGCATTACAGGTTCGCCAGTCTAAACTTTTAATATGATCTACAAGAATAACACCACATGTTTTCATATTCTTTGGTAATTCTACTTCAAACGGATATCCTTTTTTCTTTTTTGTAATAGGGCAAAAAAGCGCCAATCCAACACGTTGATTGTAGGATTTTGGAGATAAAACTAATGCAGGCCTTATTCCAGCCTGCTCTTTTCCCGATTGTGGAGTAAATTCAAGAGAAACAATATCTCCACGCTCTGGAATAAAGTCATGTTTTACCATATTTCAGATCCCGAAGTTTCTCCAGTATCAGTTTCTCTATGTAGGTTTTCTGGTGTTATCTGTTTTAAAAGTTTTAAAAGATTATTTTCTGATTTGGAAAGGATAATAGAGCTATCTGTAGCATCTATTTTCATATCTATACCAGATTCAATACCAAGTTGAACTGCAAATATCTTAGGTATACGGACAGCAAGACTGTTTCCCCATTGACGTACGGTAATCTTCATAATATTAAAATGATACATTGTATATACAATGAAGTCAATCGCCATTTATTGTATGCTTTATTCATGGCAAAACTAGTTTTAGATCTTCATAGTATTTTTAACAACGGAAAATCTATTTCCGAAGAATTGGGTAGAGTAATGCGAGAAGCACAGGAAAAGAAAATCAAATTAGTAGAAATAATTCCTGGAAAGGGGAGTGGGCAGTTGCGTCGTAAAGTTATCCGCTTTCTTCATCAGCCACATATAAAAAATACGTATCATAGAATAGAAATAGACGAAAAAAACCATGGAAGGTTATTTGTTCATTTTAAGTACTAAGCCTTCTTATCTTTTTTTGAAAAATTAACAACAAATTTAGACCCTAGTCCTTCTGTAGAAGTAAATGACATTTTTCCACCAAGTAATTCCGCAAGGGCATAAGCAAAATATAAATTTAGCCCTGCACCATCTGGGTGATGAATAGTTGCATTTTCTGCTCGGAAGAACTTTCTAAACACTTGAAATTGCTCATGCTTAGGTATTCCACAGCCATTATCATGTACTGAAATTTTAATTCCATTTTCATCTTCTGTACATTTTATAGATATTTCTCCTTCATCTTTTGTATAAACAATAGAGTTGTGTATTAATGTTGAAAGAATTTCACTTAAAAGCTTAGCATCTGTTACACAGTTTGTTTTTTGTTCGCATTCAATTTCTATTTTCTGTTTTTTACGATCTACAAGTGCACTGTGTTTATCCAATATTTCGGTAATAATTGGATTTATTAATACTGAAGTTAAGTCTGGTTTCATTCTTCCAGATTCCAATGTAGTAATTCTAAGCATGGTATCTAACATATCTGTGGAATGTTGTGTTGCATCTACAGCATTTCGGATTAGTTGTGTTTGTAATTCATCTTTGGAATCTTTTATTGATTGCTCTAGCATTTCAAGTGACCAGCGAACGCCTGTAAGTGGCGTTCGTAGCTTATGAGAGGCTGCAGCAAGAAACTGAGACTTTGTTTCTTCAATGTTTTTCTGTTCTGTTACATCAGTTAAAAATCCTTCAATTATCATCATATGAGTTGTAGAAGACATTCGTACTCTTCCGTATGCGGCAACCCATTTTTCTATACCTTGCTTAGTTCTTAATCTAAAACTAAGCTGGAAAGATCCATTTTTTTCCATTGCTTCATCTATGGCTTTTCTTACAAGGTCTCTATCTTCCTGTTCTATTAGCGCAGAAAATGAAGTACTTTTATTATATAGTAATTCTTCTGGCTCAAATCCTGAAAGTATTTTAGATCCTTCACTAATAAATTCCATTGTAAGATATGTATCTGCTCTACAGCGGAAGACCATTCCAGGTACATTATGCATTAGAGACGTAAGTAAGTTCCTATACTCACCACGTTTTTGTATGAGTAGAAATATATAGGTTGCAAGAATTGTTCCAAGGGCAATAAATGAAATTAGAAATGCTGGTGGGAATGAAGAAAAACGTATGCGTGAAAAGTCTTTGGCTTCTATATCTATTCCAATAACTGCTATAGCAATTCCATTGCTATCATAAATTGGTGCATAGCTAGAAATAAATATTCCCCATTGATCTTGTGTAAATTCTTCGTCTGAAACGGGGGATATAAATGCAGCTTCTTTAAGCTTTGGGATTTCAGAAATATCATATAAATCTCCAGGGTAACTTCCTTCTTCATATTCGGATAGTATTCCATCATTATTTTCATCTAATTCTTCAAAAGTATTTAAAGAATCTGCATCTGCAACAAATTCCAGTATATTGGGGTCGTCTGTTTTTCTGAAAATATATGTAAATTTTGCATTTGGAATGTCTCTGCGAATTTTCTTTAACTTGTCTACCATAGAAATAAATAATGCACGAGTCATATCATTTCTTGTATGAATCCTATTAATTTCTTCTGCATTAAATTGCTGCGAAGCTATTGCGGCATATGTTTCTAGTATATTTTTCAA
>DAOWDW010000064.1 GCA_030638845.1 Candidatus Peregrinibacteria bacterium
AACTACCTGTGGTGAGCTTAGTCGAACTACCTGTGGTGAGCTTAGTCGAACTACCTGTGGTGAGCTTAGTCGAACTACCTGTGGTGAGCTTAGTCGAACCATGAGCAGATGGAGTTTGAATTTGTTTTTCTATTATTGGAAGTGGACTACAGCTTAGTAAATCTTCTGGAATAGATTCTTTTTCTATTTCAATGTCTTCTCTTGAAGAATTAAAAAGGCCTGTAACTTGCTCTGTAGGTTCTATATTTTTTGTATCAACTTCCTGTAATTTTTCTACATATCCAAGTATTGCGGTAAGTTCTTTTGCAAATTTACTAACTTCTTTATCGTGTATATTTACGCGGGCAAGTTTTGCTATGTGCCGAACATCGTCATCGTTTAATTTTGCCATAAGCTGTACGTAGATTAGCGTAGAAAAGAGAGGAAATAAAACAATGAAGCAAAAAAATAGGCAGGTAGGCGAGTAGACAGGTAGGGAGTAAACATTCTATTGAGATTATCGTAAGATTTTTCTACTAGCCTATAATATTATTATAACGATGATTAACTGCTACACTCATTTTATATGAAATTACAGCGTTTACATGGGCGTAAGGTAAATGACCTAGTCCTAAGAAAAGGAAAGGTTTGGAAAGGAAATACCTTGGTTGTTCGTTTTATAATGGGACCACCAAAAAATTCACAAAAAAAGGAAGGAGTATTTGTTGGGGTTTTAACATCTTTAAAACTAAATAAGAGCGCAGTTAAACGCAATAAAATGCGAAGAAGATGTAGAGAGGCATTGCGCAAAGCTATTAAAGAATACCAAGATTTTTCGACTGTACAGTTGTTACTTTGTCCTAGGTCAAGTAGCCTAACTTGTACCTTCTCCGAAATCGTAAAAGACGTCGAAGAATTTTTGTCTTCTCTTCCTAAACATGTCAAATAATTTAAAAAAATCCTCAAATATCTTTCAGTTTATATTAACCTTTGTACTGCTATATATTGGTATGCAGTTTGCCTTAAGAACTTTTTTCCCAAGTCAATTTAATCCAGAGTATCAAAATTCTGTAGTAGTATTAGATGTACAAGATGCAACAGTTAAAGACGGACACCATCCAGTATTATTACTTCATAACAGAACAGAAAAAGATTTAGTATTGGGTGATAGTTGCCCTATGCCTCCAGTAAAGATTTTTAAAATTTTAGAAGATGGAACATCTAAACAATTATCTGCATCTGAAACTATTATTCCTTGTAAACCTTTAGAATTTGTATCTGCAGGCGATACAGCAACTATAGATTTGTCACCTTGGAAGTATTCGCTTTTCTTTGGATCTTCATCCAATCCAGAGTTTGGAACATATAAAGCAGTTTTAGAAGCTGGGACTGGTTCTTTAATTGCAGATTCTACAGGGCAAATATTTGAAAATGTTCAGGTGCAATTTTCTACGCACGAAGCAGGAACTATTACAAAAATATTTAGAACATTTATAACAAAGCCTATTCTTAATTTGCTTATATTTATTGCTTCATTTTCACCAGGGTACAACTTAGGAATCGCAATAATTATAATTACTTTAATAATAAAACTTCTTCTTTTCTTTCCTACACAACATGCCATGGAAGGGCAGAGAAAGCTGCAAAAAGTTCAGCCTCAGTTAGATGCTATTCGTAAAAAACATAAAAACAATCCAGAAAAAATGAATAAGGAAATTATGGAACTTTGGAAACGCGAAGGTGTAAATCCACTTCAGTCTTGTTTGCCTATTCTTATCCAATTTCCAATTTTAATTGGGCTTTTCTACACAATTAGAGATGGGTCTGTATTAGAGCTTTCCAGTCATTTAATTTACGATCCATTCCAAAACTTAGACTGGGTATGGGGAACAAATTTTATTGGACTAAATCTATTGGAGCCAAACTTTTACTTCTTCCCTCCTTTCCTTGTAATAATCCAATTTTTACAAATGAAGCTTTCATTCGCAATTGCAGCAAAAAAGAAAGGTGACACCAAGAAAAAAGAATCATCTACTCCAGATGCACAGCAAATGCAGCAACGTATGATGCTTTACGGTCTACCACTTCTTATTGGATTCTTTGCATTCAGTTTTCCTGCGGCAGTATCACTCTACTGGGCAGTTAGCACGGTGTTTGCTATAGGACAGCAGATAGTGGTTAATAGGAAAATATAAGTAGAGTAATAGAGTAATAGAATAATAGAATAATAGAATAATGGGACTCTATATTATTATATTAGGAAGATTCATTCCTAATATTTTAATACTCTATTATTCTAATATTCTACATCCGGTTCCAAACCACTTTAGAACCTATTTTACGTCTAATTTAAGCCAAAAAACAAACATCCAATTATTATAATTCTTTTTACCCTCTATCGAGTTCCATTTAACCATGGTGAAATAGATAGCCGAAATAACGTATTACGGGGTACGTATTACGGGGTACGGGGAAATCCTACTTGCCTACCAGCCTACTGCCTACTCGCCTTATATTTTACCAACTTTAATAAATGGAATATTCATCAACTAAATCCGAAAATTATAATGAGAAGTTGCAACGTAGCAGAGACTTAGCAGAGCGATGTGCAATATTTGCACAAAATGCTCGAGCATTTGTACGCAAAACTCCTAAAACTATTTCTAGCATGGGTGATTGCAGAAGACTTATTCGTTGTAGTGGCGAAATAGGCGCAGCATATTTAGACGCAGATAAATCGTTATCTAAAAATGAATTTTTACAATGCATAAGAGATTGCAATAGAGAGGCAAGACAGTCTCAACATTGGCTTCAGCTTTTAGATGATAATCTGGAAGAGCGAAGTAAAAAAATGCATGCAGAGCTATTGCAAGAAGCACGCGAACTAGAATGTATTTTTGGAGCGATAATGCATAAGGTTAAAAGTTAGAGTTGGGTTGAAACCTGTAACCTGTAACTTCTATTCAGCTACCGTTACCTCCTCGCACAAGTACACATCCTGTATTGCATTAAGTATCTCAACTCCTTGTTCCAATGGTTTTTGGAATGCCTTTCGCCCAGAGATTAGCCCCGTACCTCCTGCACGCTTGTTTACAACTGCAGTGCGTACTGCTTGTTGTAAGTCATT
>DAOWDW010000070.1 GCA_030638845.1 Candidatus Peregrinibacteria bacterium
CTGTTGTTGCCCTCCAGATAATTGATTTGTATAAAAGTCTTTTCTATCTGTAAGACCAACAGACTCTATTGCTGTTTCTGCTCTACTAACTCTCTCTCTTACTTGAATAGTAGGATGATAAAGAAGAGGTAATAATACATTTTGTAATACTGTCGTTCTTGGAAGTAAGTTAAATGCCTGAAAAATAAAACTTACACGAGTAGCTCTTATTTTTGCTAAAGCATCATCATCCATTTCCATTGTCTGATCTCCTCTAAATAAAAACTTCCCACCAGTTGGCATATCTAGAAATCCTAGAATGTGCATAAGGGTAGATTTTCCAGAACCAGACGGCCCCATAATAGAAACAAATTCTCCCTCCTTTATTGTTAAATTAATATCAAACAACACAGGAGTCTCTAATTCCTCATTAAAATAAGATTTACAGAGATCTACTGTCTGGATTAATGGTGGTGATTTCATACCTATAGTTTATAGTTCGACAAAGCTCACTACAAGCAGCTCATAGTTAAAAACTTAAAGACTAATTTTTTATAAGAACTACTATAGTCTCTCCTACAGCAATTCCTTCAATAATTTCTGTATCTGTTTCTGTTTCCATACCTATTACTACTGGTCTTTCTTCTATAGATCCATCTTCTTTTAAAACACGTACTATGTCCTCTCCATCAGCATTTGAAATAACTGCTCTACCTGAAATATATATTACATCATATCTAACTCCAGTAATAATATCTGTATCCCCTGTCATACCTATTTTAAATAAATCTTCAGTATTTTCTATAAAATCTAATTTGATTCTATATTTAGGAACACCATCTACCATAGTTGCGGCTGGATCTATTTCTGTAACCGTAAGCCAAAAATCTTCATTCGGATATGCATCTAGCTCTATTGCTCCACTCTGGCTAAGTTTAACTTTTGTAATATCTATTTCAGATGCAAAAAGCTCTATTCTAAATGGACTATTGCCCAGCATAGTAATAGACCTACTATCTCCAGAAAACTCTCCAACTTGTACATCTACCTTTGTAATACTGCCATCAATGGGAGCCCTTAAAATAGTATCTTCTAGCTTTGCATTAGCTCGTTGCAAATCTGCATATGCTTGATTAACTTTTGCCTTAGCAGCCTTTATGTCTGTCTCTCTTGCACCTGCCTTTTTTAGCGCAAGCTGAGCCTCTTGAGTCTTTAACAAAGTTTCGTAGGTAGATATGTCTGTAAGTGCTTTATCCCTTAAGCCAGAAGCAGAGGTAACTGCTATTTCCTGAGTAGTAATAGAAGTTCTGTATCCATCACTTGCATTTCTAAATGATTCTAGCTCTGCAGTAACTGCATTTAGAGCAGTTTCAATATTATTTCTCTGAGTTGTTACACTAGCTTTATGCGTCTCTTTTATTGTATCTGTAAAATACGCAGATGGATGTGTGCTAGACAAAATATTGTATGCAAACACTGCAGAATTAGATGCCGAAAGAAGCGCTACTCTTGCATTTGTAAGCCGAATTAATGTTTCATCAAAATTTTGAGTGTTTAACTGAAGCAATAAATCTGTAACCATTTCTTTTGCCTCTGTCTGTTTTATTCTTACCTTTTCAGTTTCTGTTAAAGAATAAAATTCAACTGCATTCCTCACCACTGTTTTATTATAAATATCGTCAATTGCATTAATAGCAGACTGAGCTTTTGTTGCATTTTGTGAAATTACGCTTCCTGCAGAATTTATGTCTCCTGCTAGATTTGTTTCTGCTTCTTTTATAACAAGTTCTAATTTTTCCTCTGTTTTTTCAAGATTTGCCTCTGCAGTACTTAACGACGTTTCAGCAAGTCGCAAACTTGCTTTTCTATTTTCCACTTCTGCCTGTGCAACTGCAATTTCTTCTGGTCTTGTGCCTTCTTCTAACTCTTGCAAATTTGCCTGTGCAGATTGCACACTCGCAGCAGCAAAATTTACTTCTGCCTGTGAAACATTTTTACTTCTAAGTGCTGCAAGTATAGTTCCTGCTTCAACTACGTCTCCTTCATTTACATTAACTCCAGACACTACTCCAGTTACGGGAAATTTGAGTTCTAGGTCTTTTTCTGAAATTACTGTCCCTACAGCTTCCACTGCCTGAATAAGAATTCCTTTCTTGGCATCTTCTACAATTATTTCAGGCTCTTCTGGCATCATAAGAAACGCAGCTATACCAATGACTGGAAGTGAACAAATTCCAATAATAAGTAATATAAGCCATCTACGACGAATAAACCGTCCTATCCAAAATAGAGCAATTAGCAGTCTATCTAACATAGTTTTCTTAGAAACTATATTTACAACCTCTGCCGGAGCTGAAGATTTCTTTGGCATAGATTCTACTTACTAAGGTAATTATACCATAATATGTGTAACAATCAATATTTTTAATATATCAATCATTTTAATAAGAAATAAGACTCCAGACACAAGTCATTTCTTTCATTTACGCATTTATTTAATTTTCTTCATTTCTAAGCAGGCTTTCCTTATTGCCTCATCAACAGAAAGCATAGAAACCCCCTCTTCCTTTAGTTTATTTGAGTTTAGCACGCAATTGCTTCTTTTCGCTTTAGAAACACTGTCTAAATCTTCCACTGGAAGTAATTCAAATTCATGGGTTGGATCTACCATTTCTTTATATATCTGCATAATTTTATATGGTGATGTAATACCAGAATTAACCATGTTATAAATTCCCGTTCTCTTTTTCTCTATTAATTTAATAGTTGCTTTTAGAAAATCTGGAATGTATGTAATTGAATTTTCAATATCATGTACTTTCTTAAACTTTTTTAATTTGTTGATAAGTGATCTTTCACTATTACTTCCATCAAATGGCATGCGAAGACGAAGAATTAAAACATTATCAAATTCAATTAAAATTTGATCTACAAGTGCCTTCATTCGTGAATAAAAACTTCCTGTAAAATTTGCAGGATTGTTTTCACAAAATCCATCTCCATCATTATTTCCTGTATATATACATCCAGAATTTAATTGAACAAAGTGCACTCCCCTCTTCGCGCTTTCTTCTGCTAAGACCAGTGGTCCTGTTACATTGCTTCTTACAGTTTCTACTTTGTGATCTTCACACCAATCTATATTTGGTCTTCCTGTTTTCCCCGCCGCGTTTATAATGACGTCTGGCTTATGTAAATCTAAATCTCTGCGAAC
>DAOWDW010000015.1 GCA_030638845.1 Candidatus Peregrinibacteria bacterium
ACTCACAACTCACAACTTCTCAAGACAAGGGAAAGAATAATCATATTTTCATAGAACCAGAAATAGAGCACAAATGGATGCCGATAGACATGTATATAGGTGGACCAGAACATGCTTGTATGCATTTAATCTACGCACGATTTGTAACAAAGGCATTAAGAGATTTTGGCTTTGTTAAGTGCGATGAGCCGTTCAAAAAATTAGTTCACCAAGGTCTTATTACAAATGCTGGGGCAAAGATGAGTAAAAGCAAAGGAAACACAGTTAGTCCAGATGAATTTGTAGAAAAATATGGGAGTGATGCATTTAGAATGTACTTAATGTTTATGGGGCCATTTACAGATGGAGGGGACTGGAGCGATACAGGAATAAATGGAATAGATAGATTTGTTAAGAGACTTTGGAGAGTGTTGAACACAAGAGTTGATCAATGTTCTCATGATGTACAAGTCAAAGTTCATGCAACTGTAAAAAAATGTACAGTAGAAATAACAGAGCTAAGGTTTAACACTGCAATAGCTGCACTTATGGAGCTTTTAAATGATTTAGATAAACAAGGAGGAATATCTCAAATTGGAGCTGAAATAGTAACAAAGCTACTTGCGCCTCTAGCGCCTCACCTTGCAGAAGAATTATGGGAAAGTATAGGAGGAAAAGGCTTTGTTATAGACCAAAAGTGGCCAGAATATGATCCAAAACTATTAGTATTAGATAGTGTAACTATTGTCGTTCAAGTAAATGGTAAAATACGAGGAGAATTTGAAGCTAAGCCAGATATTGCCGAAAAGGACGCAATAAATGATGCAAAAAATATAGATAAAGTTAAAAAATATATTAATGGAAAGGAGTTGAAGAAAGAAATTTACATTCCAGGAAAGCTGGTGAGTTTTGTAGTTTGAGTGTTATCATTTCTTCCTCATGGATCCCGTATCAGAGATAAAAGCTCGGCTGCCCATAGAAGAATTAGTTGGGCAATATTGTCAACTTCAGAAGAAAGGGAGAGATTTTGTAGCACTTTGCCCTTTTCATAACGACACTCACCCAAGTTTTACAGTGTCTCCAGACAAAGGTATAGCTTATTGCTTTGCCTGTAATACAGGAGGAGATATATTTAGTTTTTATCAGAAAATTGAAGGTGTAGATTTTAGGCAAGCATTAAAAGATTTAGCGGGAAAGGTTGGAATAGATTTACCAGATATGCCACAGGAATCTACTGTAAAAAAAGATGAGAAAGAAAGGCTAAGAGAATGTTTAGAAAGTGCGAAAAGATTTTTTAGTGATGAGTTGAAAAATAATAAAAATGGAATGAAGTATTTGGTTGATAGAACTATATCTTCAGAGCAAATTAAAGAATTTGGAATTGGATATGCTCCAGATTCGTTCTCTAAAACATATGAGTATCTTTTAAAAAAAGGATTTTCTAAAACAGAAATTCTAAATTCTAGTTTAGCTATTCAAAAAGAATTATCTGAAGGAAAAATGTACGATAGATTTAGAAATAGAATTATGTTTCCTATCCACGACCATCAAGGAAAAATAGTTGGATTTGGAGGAAGAACATTAGGTGATGATGATGCAAAATATATAAATTCTTCAGAAGGACCACTATATAGAAAATCTGCTGTTCTTTATGGATATCATTATGCAAAAGATGCCATGAGAGAAAGTAAAAAAGTAATAATGGTAGAAGGATATTTCGATGTTCTTGCATGCCATAAGGTCGGCATAAATAATGTTGTTGCAGTTAGTGGAACTGCTTTAACACAGGAGCATGTTCGTCTGCTTAAAAGAACTGTTGAGACAGTAGTTTTGTGTTTAGACCAAGATAGAGCGGGTAAAGATGCGGCAGAAAGAGCATTTATGTTATGCAGTCCAGAGAATTTGCATATTCATTCAGTAAGCCTTCCTTATAAAGATCCAGATGAAACAGTTTCCAAAGATAGTGAGTTACTTAAGAGGATATTGAATGATGGAGGACTACCATATTTAGATTCTGTATGTTTGGAGTTACAAAGTGGAGATCCTCGTTCTGTAGAAGGTAAACGAGATGCGCTAAGGCGTGTCGTACCACTTTTACATGCTATTGATAGTTCTGTGGAGCGAGACCATTTTATGCAGAAGATAGCTGCAATTTTAGGTACTACAGATATTTCTCTCAAAGAAGATGTAGAGAAATTTAAGAAAAAAGATGTAAAAATTCTTTCGAAGAACGAATCTTCCGAAGAAGAAGGAGAAAAAGCGAAGTCTATATTTACAAAGACAGATATTACACTTGGACTATTTTGTTTGTACCCAAAAGTATTACATCTTCTAGATAAATTAATAGAGCCAGAAGATTCTAGGCAAGCAGCGCTTTATGAAGTTTTAAAAGCAGTCAACAATTTTAATATTGTTGTAACTCCAGATTCTATTTCATTACCTAAGGAATATAGTGAATGGTTATCTATTCTTATATTATTCTGTGAAAATAGTGGATTTAGCGATTGGTCTGAATCCTTAGCTACTCAAGAAATAAAACGAAATTGCCAAGCTGCAAATAGAGAGTTTATTCAAAGGAAACAGAAAGAAATTGTAAAGGAAATGTTAAAGGCTAGAGAAGATGGGGATGAAAGTGAAGAAGCTAAGCTATCTGCCAAATACGTACAGGTGCTTAAATTGTCGAAAATGGCACGATAGAAATTAAGAATCAAGAATTTTACATTTTGCATTTTAAAAGCTTGGCTTAAGCGAAAATATACATATACTGGGTACTCAATGGCTTCTCATCCACGAAAATTTATCGCTCAACCAACGGAAGATGACTTAAAAGTGCTACCCGATGCGGTTAAACACCTTATTAAGAAGGGGCGTGAGCAACGTTATGTAACACATCAGGAGATAATGTCTGTTGTGCCAAATGCAGAAAGTAATGTAGATTTACTTGATGAAATATATTCATTGTTAGTAAATCTTGGTATTCAGGTTATAGATGTAAAAGATGCACTGATTTGGGAAAAGAAAAGCAAAGGTGAATTAGGAGAGCCAACTGAAGATTTAACAGATATTGCATCGTTTGATGGAGATGATACAGATGATACAGATGATGAAGTTGTAGAAGAAGAAAAAACAGTATCTAAGGTGAAGAAAAAGTCTGACAGTGGAGAAGGCGAAGAAAATATGCTAGATGTTGTTGC
>DAOWDW010000043.1 GCA_030638845.1 Candidatus Peregrinibacteria bacterium
AGAGATATCTGAATTATGATTAGAAATATAGATCTGGTAGGTGCTTAGCATGCTAAGCACCTACCAGATCTATATTTCTAATCATAATTCAGATATCTCTTAACCCTAAAAACCATTTTCTAGGATTTTCTTTTATGTATTTCTGTATGCGATAAAACTCATTAATATCTCGAATTCTATGTTCATAATATCCTTTTTGCCAAGTTTTATAATCTACATAATTTGGTAATTGGTTAATATTTTTTGTTACAGCAGATTTATATGATTTAATAATTGTTATAAGTGAACCTGCAATTGGTCTTGAAAAATATTGTTTTGAAACTGCCGATCTTCCATTAAATCCTATAATCCCATGAATATGATTTGGCATAACAATAAAATCGCTAATATCTACATGATTAAAATGTTTAGGAATATCAAGCCAACATTTCTTCGCTATTACACCTTTCTCTGATAATATGAGAAAATCTGTAACATCTTCTGAAAATATAGATTTTCGGTTTCGTGTACAAATAGTAATGAAAAATATTCCATTTTGAAGAACTGATTCAATATTTGAAGTTATAAGCATAGCATTAGACGCTAACAGATTTTTTCTACTATTAAAAAGTTCTCATAGTACTTTTTATAAATACCACTATCTATTTCTCATTTTTACAGTCGAATTGGAGGTCATAATTTGTGACATCCTTTACCATCAAAAAAGTACTATGCGAGCTATTGCTTTCCTAATAAAGCATGATAGTTGTGCGAATTGATAAATTAGAAGAAAGAGTAGGAATTGTTTAAATGGTATATTGGAATATTGGTTTGCCACATAACGAAGATATTAATCTACATACCAATATACCAATCACTAAATGCCTACAGCCTTAATCAAATCTTCAACTCTATCTTTCCTTTCCCATGTAAATTCTGGCTCTTCACGACCGAAATGCCCGTAACATGCAGTCTTTTTGTAGATAGGTCTTTGGAGATCTAAGTGAGTAATAATCCCTTTAGGAGTTAAATCAAATAATTCTCTAACTACTTCTGTAAGTTTTTCATCAGAGACTTTTCCTGTGCCATGCGTGTTTATAAATATAGATACTGGTTCTGCAACTCCAATGGCGTAAGCAAGTTGAATCTCACATTCTTCAGCCAAATCTGCCGCAACTATATTCTTTGCAATGTACCGCGCCATGTATGCAGCTGATCTATCTACTTTCATAGGTTCTTTCCCAGAAAATGCCCCTCCTCCCACTGCAATGTATCCACCATAGCTGTCTACAATTATTTTTCGCCCCGTCATACCAGCATCTGCAACTGGACCACCCGTTACAAACTTTCCTGTTGGATTTACGTGATAAATAGTTTGAGAATCTGTGTAATTTCCTAACACTGGTTGTATAATGTGCTCTAAGCAATCTTTTCGAATTTGCTCCTGCTCTATTCCGTCATCATGTTGTGTTGACAACACAACAGCCTGAACACGTTTTGGTCTATTTCTTTCCTCATACTCTACGGTAACTTGGCACTTACCATCTGGACGAAGATAGGGGATAAGTCCAGAGCGTCTAACCTCGGCTGCTTTTTTTGCAAGTGCATGAGAAAGCATAATTGGAAGTGGCATAAGTTCTGGTGTTTGTTTACATGCATAACCAACCATAAGACCTTGATCTCCTGCTCCACCAGTATCTACTCCTTGGGCAATATCTGGACTTTGCTTGTCGATTGATACAAGTACCGCACATGTTCTGTATTCAAATCCAAAATTTGGATCTGTATATCCAACATCACGGATAACGTCGCGAGCAACTTGAGCAATATCTACAAAAGTTGATGTTGTTATTTCCCCAGCAACTAGTACTAAACCAGTTGTTACAAATGTCTCGCAACCACTACGGCAAACGGGATCGTCTTTTAACATTTCATCTAGTATTGCATCGCTAATTTGATCTGCAACTTTGTCTGGGTGTCCTTCGAAAACGGATTCGGAGGTGAATAGATGTGCCATATTAAAAAAAATGAAAAATATAAAATGAAAAATGAAAAATTCAGATATATTAGCGCGTCTATCCTTGGGCGCAATTTAAGGTTGAAAAATTCAAGTGAAAGATCAGATATAACGGATGAAAGATCGAATTAGAAAGAAAAACTCTTCGCAGGGAAGAGAAATATTTATACTGCTATCTCTCCCTAGGACACGCACTGCGTAGAGTGCACGCCAAGGCTGGAATTCCCACCCTTCGACTCGCTTCGCTCGCTCAGGGCAAGCCTACTAGCCTGGGTTGGGGGGTGGATGTAACGAGCCAGATCTCTTTCCACCTCTCTGGATAGTTGATGATGTAAACCAACATTACACCCCTACAGTTTCTTCGTCCAATAATTGTTCTTTTTCTTCGGTTAATCCACATTCATTTCCTCGTACTACTATTATTGCCCTTGTCTTTTTCTCTTTTAAATTTTCCCTAACCAAGTCTGCATACCTGTCGCAACACACAGATAAATAAATCTGACCCAGAGGTCCGTCTGGACCACTGCCAATACTACTCACTCCAACTCTTGCACAACCATTCATTCTTCTAGGGCACAAATCCCCGTTTTCTATACGAACACCTTGTAAATACAATTCATATTCTCGTTGACATATGTCTTCATAGCTCATGATACAACTTTAATATAATTTATAAATACCTCAATGGCCTTATGTTTTTCGCTTTTGTAAGCGACTTTCTAAAGACTTCTATTCTTTAGAAACATAAATATTGCCTTATTTGTTTTAACCAAAAGGGTTCCCCTGGGGATGCTTCACTGCGCCACTGTTTCCCTCTATACTAATAATTCTCATTAATTGCTATATACTAAACTTGATGCTTTCTTCTCCTTCTCCATTTACGTTCATACTATTTGGTGCTTCTGGACATTTAGCACAAAATAAAATTTATCCTGCATTGTATACTTTGGCACTTAAAAAAAGATTACCTGATGATTATTCTATCGTTGGATTTTCTAGGTCTAAGATGAATGGCAATGAATTTAAAAAGCTTGTTGAAGATGCGATAAAAAAAGATATGTTAGAAGTAAATGAAGACGTTCTTAATAACTTTCTTGAGCATATTCATTACCATCAAGGAGCATATGATGATGTAAAAAGTTTTGAGGGATTGAATTCTAAAATAAATGAAGTAGAAAAAAATTCAGATGGAACTGTACGTCTTGCATATCTCTCAGTTCCTCCATCTGTATTTCATCCTATTTTACAAAACCTTTGCAAGGCAGGTATTCACCACAAAAAAGGGATGTTTAGATGCATTGTAGAAAAACCAGTTGGAGATAATGCGGAGTCAGCAGAAATTATTTGCAAAGAAATCCGTTCTTGTTTTGAGGACGAAGAAATATTCTTTTTAGATCACTTTCTTGGTAAAGAAGCAGTTAGAAATGCTTATTATTTAAGACGCGCAAATCCTTTGCTCGAAAGACTGTTTAAAAACACTCTTATAAAGAGTGTAGAAATAACAGCATTTGAACAGGCAGGACTAGAGGGAAGGACAGGGTACTTTGAGCATACTGGAACATTCAGAGATATGTTTCAGTCTCATCTTTTGATGATTGCGTCTTTACTTACTATGCGTTTATCTGAGACTGATAGTACGTTTAGATCTGTTCGCTTAAACGCATTAGAACAGTTTTACCTTCCTCCTGCTAGTAATTTAAGTGACATATTAATTCAGGCGCAGTACGGAGATGGGGTAATAAATGGAGAAAAAGTTCTTGGTTATGCAAAAGAAAAAGATGTAGATAATGCGTCTAGAACAAACACTTATATTGCTCTTAAATTAATGACAAGAATATCCCGCTGGCAAGGAGTCCCATTTTATTTACGAAGTGGTAAGAGACTTAATAAAAAAGAGACAAGAATTAGCATAGAATTTCAAGAACCTAATCCTGTAGGAAAAGGAGCTACTCCAAATAGATTGGATATTATTTTGCAAGGGGAAGCTGGCATGCGCATGCATCTTCAAACAAAACTTGGTGGTACAGAACCAGAATTTAGACCTTTAATTATGGAAGATCCTTTAGTTTGTATTGGTGACTGTTTGCCTGAGCATGGTCTTTTGTTGCTAGAAGCAATACTTGGAAAACAGCAATGGTTTTTATCTTTTGATGAAGTGCACACAGCTTGGATGCTTACAGATCCTCTTCAAACTTATTTAGATGATGCATCTACTCCACTTTATACATATGCATCTGGTAGTAATGGCCCAGACGAAGCAGATGAATGGATAAAAGGACTGGGGGGAAGATGGTATTAAGAAATGTGAAAATAAAAGAAATGAAGGAAATGAAATAAATATTTCTTAATGATATAATCATTGCATGGATTATGCCCACATTAAAACTGGCACCGATGAAGAGTTTATTCAAGGCTCTGCTTTACTTCTTATTAGTTTGATACATGCGGTATTACAAAAACAAAATGGATGCCTTCTTGCTCTATCTGGTGGATCTACCCCTATTCCAGTTTATAAAGAACTTGGTTCATCTTGTGCAATTGAATGGGACAAAGTTTGGATTTGTTTAGTAGACGAAAGGTATATTGATGCTGATAGTGATGATAGTAACGCAAAGATGATTTCAGAAACCCTGCTTGGCGAATCGAATATCCCAAAATCAAATATTTTATTCCCAGACACATCTGCGCCTTTAGAAAAATGTGTAGAACAGTATAACGAAGCACTGTCTTCTATTACTCCAGATATTGCTGTGCTTGGTATGGGACCAGACGGTCACATTGCATCACTCTTTCCTCCATTGATGGAAGATGCAATTAATCGCGATAAAGCATGTATTCATACAGTAACTGATAAATTTGCTGTGCATGATAGAATAAGTATGACTTTGCCTGCACTAGCCAGAATAGATTCATCTGTATTTTTACTTAAAGGAAAAGATAAATTGCATGCTTGGGAAGAGATGAACGAAAGCACCGAAGGTGTAAAGCGTTGGCCAGCAAAAGGGATACTAGCTACTGGAGGAGTTACTGTTGTCAGTAAAGAATGATAGAAATGTGGAAGCAAAAGAAGTGAAATAAATAAAGCAAATAAAAAAGTTTGATCATACTGCTTCTGCTTTTGCTCTGCGCTCTAAATATTTATCTCGAACATAAATACCTGCTATATTTATTAGTTCTTTTCTATTCGTCTCAGGATTATTGTACAAATAATCTTTTAAAGGATTAAAAAATGATTCATCAAATAAGAAAAATACTGATCGAATTGCAGCTTTTTCAACATCGTATTCTATTTCTGGCTTATCTTCGTCAATATGATTAAAGAAAGCATCCTAATTTTTTGAAAATACATCAATAAATCCGACTTTCTCCAAATATTCTATTCCCTCTTCGGTAACACGAAGAGGACTATAAGATTCCAGTTCATCACCGATGAACGGCACATCCGACTTAACAAGGGCATCTGCAATAACTTTAATGTTTAACTTCATTTTTTCTACTGTCACAGTTAAATGTGAAAGAATTTGAAGTTGTCTACCCATGTAAACAAGAGTTCCAAATAGTGCTGGTATGCCAACAATTGTAATAACATCGCTAATACTCATATGAATTTTCATAATAGAATTAATATTTATAAAATCAAGACCTCCACACCAAAAAAGTACTATGAGAATAAGTTTTGACGTATGCTTCCATATATGAAATTTTCTAAAAGCTTGATAATAGTCATTATTCTCCCCCTATTTCTTTACTTTCCTTCTCTTTCGGGTGAATTTTTAGCATTTGATGACGAGCTTTTAGTTTTAGATAACGCGACTGTGCATGGTCTTAATTTTTCTAATGTTACAGAGGCATTTACAACTTATGATCCAGAACTTTACGTTCCTCTAACACTTCTAACATATCAAATTGAATGGTCTTTAGTACAAGATAATCCTTTGCTTTATCACATTACCAATTTGCTGATTCACATTTTGTCTAGTTTGTTTGTATATTTAATACTTAAGAAGTTTTTTACAGAAAAGATCGCAGTTATTTGTGCTCTAATCTTTGCTTTGCATCCCATACAAGTTGAAGCTGTAGCATGGATAAGTGGAAGAAAAGATTTGCTAGCTTCTATGTTTTTTCTTGCTAGCACATATACATATCTTAAATGGAAAGACGAAGATAAATAT
>DAOWDW010000035.1 GCA_030638845.1 Candidatus Peregrinibacteria bacterium
GGGGCAGGTTCCAACGTGTTCCTCAGCCGTTCGCCGCTCCTCTCGAAGAGTCGCTCGACTTGCATGTATTAGGCGCACCGCTAGCGTTCACTCTGAGCCAGGATCAAACTCTTCAAAAAAATGACTCCGCATAGTTCGCGAAGCGAACGACGTGGTGTCAAAAAGAGTTTTGATCGTGACCCCGCACACATTAGTGTTGCGGGGTTATATAGATCAAAGAAAAATCTAGTTTAAATTATTTTAAGTTTATGGTTTTTCTGTGCATAGCACAGAAAACACAAGCATACCCGCAACGCTGTGCGGGTTTCTCTACTCTACGATAATGTGAAGGAGCATTAGCAAGTTCACCCTGAATATAATTGAATGGGTGAAGAAACTTTTGGCTGTGCTAAGGGCAGAAGCCCAAAAAACACCAGTCTTCATAGAATTTATTATAGTTCTACGAGGGCTATTACAGCCGACACATCATATGGCAGTAAAAAGCTACGTCAAGGGATTTAAATAGGATTTTTGTTTTTTCTTATGCTTCCCAATATCTTTTTCTATGCGGTATGCTGTAAATATTATATGCTTTCTAGATATGTAAAAGAGAATAGGCATTGGTATATGGGTGTATGTTTATTGGCAATTCTCATTGGTATGCTTGTTAGCATGCCTCATATTCTTCATTCTCTAGATGAAAGATATGAAGGGGTGGCTATACATTTAAATTCAGATGAACATTTATATCTTGCTCGTACTCAAGAAGTTCTTACGTTGGGTGCAAATAGATTGGGTAATGCAATTGGAGGAGGAGATTTGTTGCCTGCTTTGCAGACGGGATTGATAGAGCAGTTCTATGGAACATTATTTCGTTCATTTGTATCTCGTGCTTCGTCTATATTAATATTTGCAGATTTTATTATTCCTGTTTTTCTTTTCCTTGTTATTGTTGCTATTGCTAGGTTTTCAGATTTATCTAGGAAAAGATCCTTGCTTGTTGCAGTTATTTTTTCCTCGGTTGAATTATATAATTTAGGCAGACCTATACATCAGAAATCTAGCTTTTTATTGGTGTTACTTTCAATGTTGCTCCTAATTTTAGGATCTGAAAAATCATATTTTTGGAGTATTTTAGCTGGAATTTTGCTCGGCATACTTTTTAGTATTTATTTTTGGAGCTGGACTGCAGCTTGGTGTTTTTATGCACTGCTATTGCTTTGGTTTTTAATCTTAAAAGATTGGAAAAAGTGTAAAAGATTATTGGTTGCAGGCTTAACTGGTGTCTTTGTTGCGTCTTTTGAGCTTATTAGAATGGTCAATGTTTCTTCTCTCCCAGAATATAAGGATGTCTACTTTAGAAGTGGAATTGCAAACTCTAGAATTCCAGAATCTTGGATTTGGAGCGTTATTTTTTTAATTTTAGCTTTAGGATCTCTTTGGCATTTGTGGAAAAAGCCAAAACAAAAACCATATATTCCAATTATAATTATTAGTGCGTTTATATTACTTAATCAGCACGCTATACATGGTGTAAGATTTTTGTTTGCATCACATTATTTATTTTCGTTGGTTTTCTCCTCAGTTCTTGCACTTGTTTTCTTCTGGAAAAAGAAATCACTTTTATCAATTTTTGCATTTTTGTCTGCATTAATTTTTATTATGGGTATTGCCTATGATAATAGATCACTCATTTCTCAATGGCGTGTCGACTCTGGAGATTTTTTTGAACAGCATCTTGCAAGCACTATTCCCCATTTGCATTTATTAGAAAGGGGAATGGTTTTGTCTGATCCAGACACATCTGCATTTATAGCATCTAATACTAAGCATGATGTTTCATCCGCTGTATATAAACAACACGGAGGACGTACTCATGAAGAAATTACAGAGCGTTTTTGTTTAACACAATTTCCAATTAATCCTAATAATAGAACTTATAAAGATAGAAAATTAATTGTTTATGGAGCTGCTTACGATGCTTTAGATGAAGGAATAGAGAGGAATTCTGCACGGGAACAAGAACTAAAACTAGTTGATGAGACTTGCGCAAATATAGATGAATCACCTAATCAATTTTTCAATAATTATAAAATAAACTATGTTCTTCATAACAAAAAAAGGAATCCAGAATGGAATATAAATAGAATATCAATTCCTTTGCTTATAATAGAAGAAACGGATGATTGGGTGCTGTATAAAGTGCCCTTCGATTCCACTCAGGCTAAACAGAATGAAGGATTATAATAAGAAGCTGAAGAGTCTAAGGAAGCTGAAGAAGCTATAAAAAAATATAAACAAGCTAAACAATCTTTTAGTTTCTTTCTCTTTTCCCCAAATGGGAAGGGTTTATGATTTTATTAATTTGTAATTTACTATTCACAATGAATTAAAACTCAAGATAAATGTATTACATTGTAACACAAAAATATTTCTCTGTGTTACATTGTAACACAAGATTAAAATTTCCTTTGGCCATTTCTTGCTATGTTATCTGCTAGCAATCCAAAGATTCCTATTTGAAGTCCTGTTACAAACAGTAGCATTCCAGAATCGGAAATGTTTTGCTGAGTAGTAATTGTACATATCATTAAAGCTACTCCTCCAATGGAAAGTATAAGACTTGGAATAGTAAAAAACTTAAGTGGTCTAAAATATGTAGTTATTCGAATAATTAATCCTATAAAGCTAAAGAAATTCTTTAACCCATTCGTTCCGGATGAAAGAGTGCTTTTGCCTATGCGTTTACTATATTCGATTGGATAAAATTCTACTTGGTAAGAGTTTGTTAATGCTGCGAGGGTTATTGTTATAGTGAATGAAAACCTTTGTGGATAAAGGTGCCAGAATTTTTCTGCAAGTTCTCTTGTAAATATTCGTAGACCAGAATTTATATCTGGAATTTTTTCTCCTACAAGGAAATTTGCGAGTATGGCAATTATTACTTTTGCAGGCTTTCTTACGAATGGAATATGTACTTTCTTTTTTGTTCTAGCTCCAACAATCATATCTACTTTGGATTCATTCATCTGCTTAAGCATTGCTGGCAGTTCTTCAACTGGGTATGTGCCATCCGCATCTGTAATTGCAAGCAATTGCCCACTTGCCTTTTTTATCCCTCTCTTAATACTAGAGCTATAACCAATATTTTGAATGTTATGTAGAACAAGTATGTTTTTAGAAGCTATATTATCTAAAATATTTTTTGTTCCATCTGTACTTCCGTCATTAATTAAAATAATTTCCCAATCGTTAATTTCTTTAGATAAAGTTAAAGTCAAACGATCTACGGTTTGTTTTACCGCGTTCTCTTCGTTATATACGGGGACAATTATTGAAAGCATATGTATTGAGTATATGACTTCTTTCTTTTATAGAACAGTAAACTCTTGGTTTCTTAAACCTTTTCGCTTTGTTGGTTTGGAGATGTATTTCCAGCCCTTTCTTAATGTATTGAATGCTGGGCCAATAATAGAAATAGGTAAATGTTCTATTATCCATCTTGAAAACCTTTGTTTCCCTATAAAAAAGAAAGCCCAAAGACACCATTCTATTGTAATTCTTCCTTTGGTTATTCCTACTGGTCTGTAACCATATTCTGGACTTACTTTTTTCCATGAATTGCGGATAAAAGATCCGCGTTTTTTAAAATCTAACATATGGCCATGCATATTTAGTGCTTCTTCAATAGATATTTGCTTAAGGGTAAGAAGGTCTTGTTTTTGCATGTTGAGTAGTAAGTTTTTGGTTTCTGGTTTTCTTGCAAGAATAACACTGTATCCACCTCTTTGTTTTTCTAAGGCTGGAGACCATGCATCTCCAACAGATAAATCGGTTAGTTCATTTGTAAAATCCGGAACCTGTAAGCTAGATGAGGTAATAAAGAATGGAATTAAATAGTTGTAATGAAATTTTTCTGCCTTAAGAGTTTTACCATCTTTTAATTGTATTTCTAAATGTCCTGGCCACTCTCCAGCTCTATATTTTAATGAGGAAATATCTTCTTCATTTTTTATATTATGAGAACGCAAAAAACTTTTTATAGCTTCGAAAGACATTTGCGTTCCGGTATATGGTCCAAAAACATATTTAATATTTTTTACTGTCGGATGTTCCATTTTTTGTAATTTGCGTATTGCAGCGACTTGGTCTGGGAGCCCAATGTATGCAAGATGACCCTCTTCGTTTTTTAAAGATTTTAAAATAGTGTTTGTTGGTGTTGCGCTGTATACACTTCCAGCTGATGCAATTATCTGTTCTTTTGTTTTTGCAATATGGGGGACTGCTTTCCATGGTTTATGCTCGTCCATTTTAAGGCAAATAACTCCAGATATTTTATTGGTGTTTAATAGATGAATTAGTACAGCAGATAGTATTCCTCCAGATGCTCCAGTTCTTCGTATTTGTTCATTGGATGCATGTCCTATGAAAGCTGATTTGGTTACACCACAAAGCCAGTTTCTAGGCATTTCCCCAAATACAAACTTATTCAATTCTGGATAGTTACAATATTTTGATGCACAAGCTTCGTATGCTTCTTTTGGTAGAGTACCTTCTTTATTTGTTCGCACAGGAATTAGTTTTCCATTAATAGATTTGTACTCAAGTAGTCCTTCTGAAAGTCCAACTACTGTTCCACATTCGGTATCTAGTCCAGTATGCAATATATCTTTTTGATATTTCTCCCACCAAAGGTCACTTGTGCTACTTAGTTTCTTGTTGATCATATTTTTTGGCAGATAAATGTTCTTCTTAGCGCGAGTATTTGCATTAATCTTTCTGGGAATAGTTTTTCTAGCCATCCTCCAAATTTTATAAGCCAATTTGGGCCTACGGGTACAAGTACTGTAGATTTTTCGTTTAAGATATTTAAATTAGCACTTTTAAATCCATCTAATATTATTTTTCTTCGTACCATTCTGTGTGGGCCTTCTCCATGGTCTAAGTGGAAAGTTGCAGATATCCAATGAGCGGGTTCCCAAAGTACATTTGGGGTAGTAAGAACTAATGTTCCTTGAGATTTTAGCATTCTAGAGAGTTCTAAGATTAATTCTTTTGGATTTGGCATGTGCTCTAATGTCTCGAAGCAGAGAATGATGTCAAAGAAATTATCTTCGAATGGCATAGGGAGTTTCATTAACTGATTAATTTCTGATTTAACATTATTTTTTTCATGCCTTGTCTTTGCTTGTGTTACAAACGATTGGCAACTTGCTAAGCAATTCCAATTTATTTCTGTAGATGGATATTTTTTTGCAAAGAATGCAGTTCCATTTCCAGATCTTGTGTCGTATTCAAGTACATTTGCTTTATCTGGAATAGAAAATAATGGTGCACTGTCTTTAAATCTTCTCATGTAAGAATCAATAGTAGAATTTGCTCCATCGTAATCTTTTACGCTGTCCCAGTGTGCCGCTACATCACTTAATGTCCATGTCTTCATTATTTTGTATTTTAGAGATACTACTGGCTAATAGCCAGAATATTATTCCTAGGATTCCATAAATTATTATTGTACAAAACATAATAATTGAAATAGCTGTAGCCGTTTTTGCATTAATTCCATATGGTGCCAGTAGCCCAATAAGTGTTACATCTCGTGTTCCAAGCCCAGATGGTGTTATTGGTCATTTAGAAGATGAAGATCATCAGGAAACGATGACAGTTAAAACACTAAAGAAATATCTTAAGGAAAGTGGATTTGAAATTGTTGAAGCTGAAAAATTTATGTGTTGGCCGTGGGGATTTCTTGGAGAAATATTAATAGAGAGAATAATGAAAAGATGTGGATTGTCTTTTTTGCCTCTCAATCAATTGGTTGTAGGAAGGAGGTCTTCGTGATTCTTTTTTATTGCCCAATAATATAGTCCTAAGCTCCCACTGAGTATGAGTAAGCTGAACATAAGTATTCCAAGTGACACAGCTTCGTGAGTGGCTACACCGTAAGAAGAAAGTAGTATTATAAGTGCAGTATCTCTTGTCCCTAATCCTGAAGGGGCTATAGGAACCAAAGAAAGAATTCCAGTAATAGTAAATACCGAAATCATAATATGTGCTTGTACATCTATTCCAATAATGCGTGCTAAAAATATTGCCCATACAAAGTACAGTGCCCAACTAATTATTGTAGCAATAAGAGTTAGAGCTAATGTATGTATTGAAGGAATAAAATTTGCAAAACCAAAAAAATTCAGCATTTTTCGTAGTGTAATATTAGTTTTAAATATCCACCATAGAAATGGAGTGCCGAGTAATACTAGTATAAGTAGAAGTAATGCGGTTACCCAATCAAAGAGTATTCCTACTCCTATTATAGCCATAAATCCGATTACTATAACATCCATCAATCTATCAAGTAGTACTATTCCAATAGCTTGAGACTTTGGTAGTCCTGCAGATATTAAGTAAACAGATTTTCCGAATTCCCCCAATTTTGCTGGTGTGATTATTGAGAGAAATAGACCAATATTGTAAAGCTCCCAAGATTTCTTAAGGGAGCATTGAATGCCAGTATTTCTGATTAATAAATGCCAACGTACTGTTTTTGCGGCGTATATACTAAATTGAAAAATAAAAGCTCCTATACAGAGTGCTACATTTATTTTGTGAAAATTTTGTATTAATTGTGTTTTATTTATAGTAGAGAGAATCCATATAAAGAGTAGTACGCCAATTATTTTTGCGAAATTTTTTATTTTGTGTAAAGCGTAAGGTACTCATCAATCATTTTTTTGATTGTAAATTGTTCGTGTACTCTTTTATTTCCAGCTTCCCCCATTTTTCTTGCTAAATTGTCGTCTTGCAATAGGGCTAATATGGCATATGCAAAATGTTTAGTTTTTAATGGATTACGCACGAAGCCAGTTTCGTTGTTAATAACAATTTCTTTTGTACCACCGAATACTGTACCTATGACTGGTTTATAGTTAGACATTGCCTCTAGATTTACTAATACAAATGGGTCTAGGTAAACAGATGGGGTTGAAACAATATGTGCAGAACCGTATGCAATAGCTAATTCTTTATGAGAGAGCCATCCTGTGCAATAACAGTATTTCTTCATATCATCTGGTACAGATGCCTCTTTAAATAATCCTTCCCATCTCTCTTTTTCACCAACAATAACTAGCATAGCATTTGGGACTTTTTTCCTAACAATATTCATAGCATTAACTAGTTGTGGCACTCCTTTTTCTCTACGCAGACGGCCACTAAATAATACTATTTTTTTCCCAGTAAGATTGTGTTTTTCCAGAAATGCTATTACATCTTTTTGATTTGGTTTCCAGTATGCAATATCTATACCATTGTGGATTGTTTTTACATTTGGTATTCCATTTGCCTCTATACAATCTGCAAGCGCATGACTAACCGCAGTAACTGTTTGTACATTTTTCTTTATACAAGAACGTATTAAGGTATTACGAAAGGGATTATACTCAAGTCTTGCAGTGCGTATGTGGTCCAATGGACTTAGCCGCAAATTTTTTCCTGTTGAAGAAATATATCTATTTGTGGCTATTCTTCCAAATGCAATCCCCATTGTATCATGGCAAGTTAGAAATATTTTATCAGTGTGTTTTTTTGCTATACGGAGAGCATCATATGAAAGGTATTGATGAATACTGTGTGCATGTACTATATCTGGCTTAAGTCGATTTAGGACTTTTTGAAGAGACTTAGATACTGGAGGATTATAAAGCGAAAGGTATGAACGTAGAGAAGGTCTGTATGAGATGGGTATACTTATTTGATTGTCATTTTCTCCAGAAAGAATATCTTTTGAATCTGCCTTTCTGTGCGTTGTAATAATTGTAACTTTATGATTATATTTTCGAATTCCTTCTGCAAGAATATTTGTTAGGTGAGCAACACTATCACCACCTTCCATGGGGAAGTCATCGTTTAAAATAACTATGTGCATATGTTCATTATACACGGTATGCTTTTCCTATGAATTTGCGCATTACCTTAAAGCCGATTGTTTGGCATTTGTTGTTTCTATTTTTTTTCTGTTTTCTACTTGTATTTCTATGGCGCTTGCCAGTGTTACTAATGGGAGACGTATATGATGTTTTCCCATTGCTTGCTGCACGAAATTACAGTGCTACAGGACTTTTTAGTATAACAGACTCAATCGGCAGATTTCTTTCAACATCAATGTTACCAGAACAAGGAGTGCCAAGTGCGTTAGATGGTCGTCTTAGCGTTGTTATATTGGCTGGATTTTCTCGTTTTATTGAATGGCATAACTTAATGGGTTGGACAATTGTTTCATCTGCAACAATTGCCGGGTGTGTAATGTTTTGGTGGCTTACTGTGTATCGTTTGTTTGATGCAAAAATAGCATGGATAAGTGTTCTTATTTTTTCTTTTTTGCCTCTTTATTGGAGAGAGGCTATTTGGTTAGACTTATACAATTTTGCACTGTTTTTCTTTTTTGCTTCTATTTGTGTATTTGTTTGGTTACAGAAAAAATCATTAACTTTAGCTTCTATTTTTTCAGGACTTCTCTTTGGAATGAGTATTGCATCAAAAGATGTATTGCTTACTTTTATTCCGTGGATATTTATAGGAAGTATATTGATGTATAGCAAAGAGTTGAAAAAAATTACTATTCCACTTGTTCTATTTTTTTTCTGCTCAGGACTGGTTTATTTAGTTCCGCATCTTGGAGATATTATTACATTTGGTCATCCCTTTAATCAGAATATTGCACAGCTATGGCCTGGAGAGCAGCAAACAGAGAATGAATTTTATCTTCATTTGTATCCAGATCCTTATACATATTTTTATGATAGAGAATATTTTGACGAAAAAATGCTAGCTCAAATGAGGGATATTCCTTTACTAGATCGTATCCAAAAGTACAAAATTCTTATTAATTTTGATGTTGGTTCTCATAATATTTTAACTAAAATTGGAAATGGAATTTGGCTTCAATTTCAAATGGTTCCAGGTTTGTTCCATCAAGAAAATTTTGGAGGTGCCATTATTTGGATTTTTATTATTCCAGGAATGGTTTTTCTATGGAGAAACAATAGAAAACTTTTAATAATACTTAGTGGTACATTTCTTTCTTCAGAATTTATTATTCGTTTTGTTATGCATTACTCGCGTAACCATTATATGGATATAGGTTGGGTATTCACTCTTTTTGCTGCGATTGGGTTATGTATTGTTGCAAATTCCCTTTCTAAATCTGGCATATTTTCAAAAAAAACATCAATGGCAGTTCTTTCTATATTATTATTTATTCAATTGGTTCAGGGGAATAGAATTTTGCTTTCAAACCAGTATAGAAATACGAGAACAGAAGCGTTACGCTTATTATCTTCTTCATTAGAAGAAATTCCCCAAGATGCAGTTGTAGCTTCGGGGATTAGTGCCTCAAATGCGAAACAGGTAGCGTTTCTTTCTAATAGAACTATCGCTCTATTTGCCCCAGAAACAGTTGAGCATCTTATTGAGGATAATGAGCTTTTGAATGCATTTAAGATCTATGGAGTTACACACGTAATAGGTTATAACAATATAATTACATCAGAAATCCAGAATCAAATTCCTTTGATTCAAATTATCCATGCCTCTGGAGAATCTGTGCCCGTTGAAGTAACAACATTCCAAAGATTTTTGATTCATCTTATTCGTTGATCTAGGAGAGAAAAACAATCATACTGACCTTATTGTGGCAAAAAAAGCTTTAATTACTGGCATTACAGGGCAGGATGGATCTTATCTTGCTGAATTTCTTATTTCTAAAGGATACGAAGTGCACGGATTAGTTCGACGATCTAGCTCTTTCAATCGCCATAGAATAGAAAGTCTATTTGATGTTTCAAAAAGACATACGCTTCTCCATTATGGAGATATGACAGATATTAATTCTCTTATTAATGTACTTGGTCATGTATGTCCAGATGAAGTTTATAACCTAGCAGCACAGTCTCATGTTCGAGTTTCTTTTGATGTACCTTCTTATACCGCGCAAGCGGATGCTGTGGGTGTTCAAAATCTTATGGAAGCAATTCGTATACTAGATATGCAGTGCAAGATATACCAAGCTTCTACGTCTGAGTTATATAGTGGAGATATTGGTGAAGCCCCTCAAAATGAATTAACTAGATTTAGGCCTAGAAGTCCATATGGAGTAGCTAAACTTTATGGTTATGAAACAACAAGAATCTATCGTGAAGCATATGGATTTTTTGCGTGTAATGGGATTCTTTTTAATCATGAAAGCCCAAGGAGAGGAGTTAACTTTGTTACTCGAAAAATAACTAAGGCTGCAGTAGAAATTCACAATGGTACTATTGATTGTCTTTATCTTGGTAATCTTAATGCAAAGCGAGACTGGGGATACGCGCCAGAATATGTTGAGTCTATGTATCTTATGCTACAACAGCCAACACCTGATGATTATGTTGTGTCTACTGGAGAGACACATTCAGTAAGAGATTTTGCTGAATGTGCTTTCGAACAAGTTGGTATGAATCTTGAATGGGAAGGTAGTGGTCTTGAAGAAAAGGGAATTAATACAAAGTCTGGTAAGGTAGTTGTTAAGATAGATCCAGAGTATTTTCGTCCAAATGAAGTAGAATATTTGTGTGGGGATGCAAGTAAAGCGAAGAAACAACTAAAGTGGGAACCTAAAGTAACTTTTTCTGATCTTGTATCTATTATGATGGATGCAGAGCTTAAAGGAGAAGCTACACCCTAATTCTATTTTTTTTATGAAAATTGGATTTATTACATCATCATTATCATCTGAAGACGGATGGGGTAGGTATTCCAAGTCTTTAGTTGAATCTGTTGCACAGCATGCCGAAGTAGCCGTAATTACTCACAATAATGCAAAAAATGAAACCAGTCTTTCCAATGTATATCCAGTTCTACCGCGTTGCAGTTTTCATCCTAAAGTTCAATGGAAGACATATAAGTCTTGCATGAAATATTTTCAGGGATGTGAAATTATTCATAGTTTGGTAGAACCTTTTGCTCCTGGCTCGGCATTTGCAGCAAAACAACTTGGTGTTTATTTTATTATGACTCTGCATGGTACGTATGCGATTCCTCCAAAAAAGTGGTATTCCGTTCGTCGGCATTTTCTTCGCTATGCGCTTAAGTCTGCACATATGAGTACTACTGGTTCTTTGTATACCGAGCAGAAAGCCAGAGAACAGGCTGTATTTGGCGAGTGTAGATTTATTCCAAATGGAGTCGATAGTACTTTGTTTAGGCGTCTTAAGGATATTCAACCTAAAGATTTTCTTCTAACAACTGGAGCTGTTAAATCTAGGAAGGGACAGGATGTTGTTGTAGAGGCGTTAGCATTATTACAAGACGAGTTTCCAAACGTAAGATATAAAATTGTAGGAGATACTTCTAATTTTGAGTTTGTGCAAAAGATTATGAAACGTTCCGAAGTACTTGGTATTAATGACAAGGTGGAATTTCTGGGTTGTGTTTCAGATAAAAAGATAGTTGAGCTATACAACCAATGTAGAATATTTATATTGGCTGCCAGAGATATAGAAGGTCAATTTGAAGGATTCCCAATGGTTTTTTATGAAGCAAATGCATGCGGAGCTCCTGTAGTTACCACACGCGGTTTTGGTTCTGAGTATGCTATTAAAGATGGAAAGAACGGTTTTTTGGTTAAGTCAGAAAGTCCAGAAGACTTAGCAAATGTCTTAAAAAATATTTTGTCAGATGAAACCTTGCGAGAAAATATGTCTACATTTGGACTAAGAGAAGCTGCAAATCATACTTGGGATAAAATCGCTCAAAATTATTTGATGAAAATGTATCGTGATATACTTAAATCATGAATATACCATTTCTTCGACCAACAATTAAAGAAGAGGATATTGAAGCAGTTAACGAAGTTTTGCGAGGAGGATGGTTAGTTTTGCAGAAAAATACAGATGCGTTTGAACAGCAATTTTCTTCATACTTAGGTTGTAGAGATGCAGTGCTTACAAATAGTTGTACGTGCGCAATACACCTTGCACTCATTATGTTAGATGTGAAAGAGGGTGATGAGGTAATTGTTCCTGCGCTTACTTACGTTTCGAGTGTTAATCCCATACTCCATTGCGGGGCAAGCCCTGTATTTGTAGACGTAGAAGATGAGTCTGGGCTTATTGATTTAGATTTAGTTGAAGCAGCTATTACCCCAAAAACTGTTGGGATTATCCCAGTTCACATATATGGTCAAATGATAGATATGAAAAGGATAAAGAGTATTGCAGATAGCCACGGTTTATTTATTATTGAAGATGCAGCTCATGCTGTGGAATCTGAAAGGGATGGAATTCAGCCTGGGGCCAATAGTTTTGCAGCTGCTTTTAGTTTCCATGTAGCTAAAAATATTACCGCTGGAACAGGTGGAGCACTTGCGATTAATGATTCCTTAGTTGCTGACCGTGCCAGAGTATTGCGTAGAGATGGAGTTCGTAATGTAGGAAACATTCGTATTATGGAAGAGCTTGGTCATAAATATTTAGCAACCGATTTTCAAGCCGCAATGCTAAGTAGTCAGCTCTCGCGAATTGAGGAACAGTGGAAAAAGCGAAAACAGATTTATGATAGGTATGCAGAAGCCTTTTCTTTAGCTGGTATAAAATTTAATCCAGTTCTTCCAAATTCAAAACATGCCTATCATATGATTGTAGTTTATGCCGACCCAGAGAAACGAGATACTGTTCGAAATACATTGGGGACTAATGGAATCCAAACATCTGTTCATTATAATCCAGTAACACTAGAACCTTTTTATAGAGAAAAATTTGGATTTAAAAAAGGCGATTTCCCAGTGGCAGAACATTTAGGAACTTCCTGTATTACACTTCCTCTGTATCCTTTGCTCTCAAGTGGAGAGCAAGAATATATTATTGAGAAAGTTTGTGAAAACATATAATGCTTTATGCCTTTTGTTTCTGAGCAACAGTATAAGATCCAGAGTAAAATATTCCACTTCTGGTAGATGACCTTTTAATAGTACATAGTATTTTGTATATAAAACGGAAAATATTTCTTCAAAAA
>DAOWDW010000044.1 GCA_030638845.1 Candidatus Peregrinibacteria bacterium
TATTAATAATAAGAAATCATTTCTTGCACTTATCCAATTATTCCAACTAATATTCCTACAAACGCACAAAAGCCACCAATAATCCAAAGTCTCATAGTTACCTTACTTTCTCCCCATTCCATTGCTTCAAAATGATGATGGATAGGAGCTGCTTTAAATATTTTCTTTCCGTTTCTAAACTTTTTACTTAGTAATTGAACTATTACAGATAACATTTCTATTACAAAAATTGCTCCTACAAGAGGCAATATTAAAATTTTATCTGTCATAAGAGCAATTACCCCTAGTGTTCCTCCAAGAGCAAGACTACCTGTATCTCCCATCATAAATAAAGCTGGCGGAACGTTGTGCCACAAAAAAGCAGAAATTGCACCAACTGTAACTGCACAAAAACCAGCAAGAACAGTAAGGCCAGATAAATACGCAAGAAGACTAAAGCTTCCAAATGCTAAAATTAACAAACCACCAGCAAGTCCATCTAATCCATCTGTAACATTTACAGCATTTGCAGTCCCTACAAGAATAAAAATAAATATAAGAACATAAACAATATTTGAGAGAAGGGGACTTAAAATAGGAATATATAATGGAATAGAAAACTGAGGAAATATAAAATCTCCATGGAAAGGTATATACATTTGACTGTAACCAAGCCTAACAGAAAACCAATATGCCCCTATTAAACTTATTATTAGAAGAAATATTATTTTTGGGAGCCAATCTAAACCCTTCTTTTTGCCTAGTCCAACTATATTAAAATAATCATCTACAGCTCCAAGAACACCTAAAGACACCATTGTAAAAAGTGGTAGATACACTTCTCTTCGTTGTAGAAGAGAAAAATCTACAATACCAATATATGCAAGTACTCTAGAAAGAATTACTGTAATTAAAATAGATCCCCAAATAAGTAATCCTCCCATTGTAGGCGTGCCAAATTTATGCTGATGATACGTACGAAATACAGAAGGCTCTTTACCATCTACAGTCTCCACACGTAATTGCTTCCCTAATTTGTTTCTCTTTAAAAAACTTATAAACCAAGGAGTAAGAACTAGCCCTAAGACAAATGCAAAAAATGCATAACTAAGAATTGCCAGAAGAGATAATTGAGGATATAGGACGGATTCCATATATGGATAATAACATTCTATCAACAAAGATGAAATTAACTAGCCATGTTGCTTGTCTATATCATAAAACCTCATTTGCTCCTTTTTAAACAATAATTCGATTCTTCCAGTTGGCCCATTTCTATGCTTTCTTATGTATATATCACAAACACCTGGTCTATCACTATCTTCTTCATAATAATCTTCTCTATACATCATAAATACTAAATCTGCATCCTGCTCTATAGAACCAGATTCACGAAGATCAGATAACTGTGGAATATTACCTGGTCTGCTTTCAACCGCTCTAGAAAGCTGAGAAAGAGCAATTATTGGTACATGTAATTCACGACCAAGTTGTTTTAAAGATCTAGATATTTCAGAAATTTCTTGTACACGATTTCCCGCATAATGAGGATTTCCTGTACTCATTAGCTGAAGATAATCAACTATCAACATATCTAAGCCATGCTCCATTTGTAACCTTCTAGCTTTTGCACGTAGTTCTGGCAGAGAAGAAGCAACAGAATCATCTATAAACATATTTGCCTTGTTTAACTCGTCCATAATTGGTCCCATATTCTGAAAATCTGTGTCTTCTAACTTTCCTTTTTGAAGTTTCCAAGAATCTACACCAAGCATAGATGCAAATAATCTATCAACAAGCTGCTCTTTACTCATTTCTAATGAGAAAATACCAACACTTTTCCCAAATTTAATAGCTGCGTTTTGAGCAAGATTTAATGCAAGACTAGTTTTTCCCATACTTGGTCTTGCCGCAATAATTATAAGATCACTAGGTTGAAAACCAGAAATTTTTAAATCAATAGTCTTAAATCCAGATGGAACACCTTTTACTGCTCCGTCATCATCTGCCTCATGCATTTCTGCAAATTTTTCA
>DAOWDW010000023.1 GCA_030638845.1 Candidatus Peregrinibacteria bacterium
AAAAGAAGATATTCTTAAAGATTATGATATGTTGGTACTACCTTCTTTAACTGAAATTAGCCCGAATATGGCACTTGAGGCTAGGAGTTCTGGTCTTCCTGTTCTTCTTACGCAAGAAACAGGTTTAAGTCCTTCTCTTACACAGGGTATGACACTTGCTCCTCTTCGTACTCCAATAGATATTGTTCGTGCTATTGCAGATTCTATAACTCATTATGAAACAATTGCTTCTTCTGCATGCGAGTTACTTCCAGAGCGAACATGGGAAATGTTACTTTCTGAACATCTTGCTCTATTTTCAAAACTTTAGATTATATGCGACTATTAATGATTTCTGGCGACCCCACTTCGCCCTACGGGCTACGCTGGGCAAGTCATCCCAATTATTTTTCTACCTAATATATGCGACTATTAATGATTTCTGGCGACCGTTTGGCAGTTCAAGGTAAGCAAGGGGCTTTTTGGTACACCCTCGCGGAGTTATCTAAATATTGGGATCGGGTGGATGTAATTTGCCCACATGTAAAAAATGGAAAATGGAAAATGGAAAATGGAAAATTAAATAACGTATTTTTCTATCCTTCACCACGTAAACTTTGGTATCAACCTTGGTGGATTTTAAAGAAGGGCAAAGAACTTATTGAGAAATATGACTGTGATGTAATGACAGTTCATGAATATCCACCATTTTATAATGGGTATGGAGCACTTAAACTAGCAAAAAAAACAGGTATTCCATTTATGTTGGAAATTCATCATATAGTTGGATGGCCAATTGCAGCTTCTTTTTCCGAAAAATTATTTCGTCCGCTTTCACGAATATTTTTGCCAAAAGAATCTAAAGCAGCATCTGCTGTTAGGACGGTTAATAGCTCTGTTTTATCCACTCTTAAAGATTTTGGAATACCAGAAGAAAAAATTGAACTTCTTCCTTCATTTTATTTAGATTCCAAAATACTTGTGCAAAAAAATGAGATAAAAAAAGATTTTGATCTTGTTTTTGCAGGTCGATTGGTTGTAAATAAAGGTTTAGATAGATTGCTTGCAGCAATTGAGACTCTTCCAAGTATAAGACTTCTTGTTATTGGAGACGGTCCACAAAGAAAATATGAAGAAGCACATGCAAAAAGATTGAATATCGCAGATCGTGTTGTGTTTGTTGGATGGCAGAGCACACAAGAAGAAGTAATGAATGCTATTCAGCGTGCAAAAATATTTGTTCTCCCTTCTAAAAGCGAGGGGGGACCAAGAGTAGCGCTAGAAGCTATGGCATGTGGAATGCCAGTTTTAACTACTCCTGTTGGAGTAATGCAAGACACCATACGCAATGGTGAAAATGGACTTTTAACAACTGGAGAACCAGAAGATATAGCAGAGAAAATTTCTCTTCTTCTTTCAGATGAAGACTGGTGTAAAAAAATAGGAAACGAAGCTAAGAATATACTAAATGAATTTAATAAGGAGGCTCTTGTTCGTAAATATGCGGAATTTCTGCAATCATTGGTACATAATAATCAGACTATGCTTTAATTAATTTTCCATGAAACTTCTAATAATTACACAAAAGGTAGATAAAAAAGATCCTATCTTAGGATTTTTTCACAGATGGATAGAAGAATTTTCAATAAATTGTGAAGAATTACATGTTATTGGGCAAAAGATTGGGGACTATAATTTTCCAAGTAATGTTTATGTCTATTCACTTGGGAAAGAGAGTGGATCAAGCAAAATTATTCAATTATTCAAATATTGGAAATTGCAGTGGAAACTGCGTAGGCAGTACGATGCAGTATTTGTGCACATGACTCCTATTTGGGTAGTACTAGGGTTTCCTATTATGCCACTTCTTCGAAAACGTTTTTTCCTGTGGTATGAGGCAAGAGGAAAAAGATGGCCACTTCATTTTTCGCTTTTACTTCCGTCACTAAAAAAAGTATTTAGTGCATCTACCTCTGGTATGCCTATAAAAACAAAAAAGAGTGTAATAGTGGGTCATGGTATAGATACGGAGCAATTTTCTTTTGGTGACATAGAATCTAATAATCAGTTTGTAACCGTTGGTAGAATAACAAGGTCTAAAAGATTAGAGATGATTATTAGTGCCTTTGCTTTATCATCATCCAATAAAAGTTTATTTATTGTCGGGAATACAATTACAAATGATGATGAAAAATACTTAAAAGAACTCGAAGAGATAATTACTAATAATGATCTGAAAAATCGAGTTATTATAAAATCACTTACTCAACAAGAGTTATTGCCAGTGCTTAAAAATGCAAAGTTATTCCTTCATGCTAGTGAAACTAGTCTAGATAAAGCAGTACTAGAAGCCATGTCATGCGGGTGTCTTGTTATTTCTAGCGCAGAAGCTGTTAAGCCATTGCTTCCAGATTTTTGTAGAGCAGATGATGCTTCATCTATGTCTCAAGCTATTTCATTTGTACTCGGTTTGTCTAATGAAGAATATGAGGAAGAAGCTAAGGAATTAAGAGAATTGGTTGTAGAGAAGCATAGTTTACCGAGGTTGATGCAAAGGTTGATTAAGGAAATGGGATAAGGAACTAAATGAAATCAATGAAGCACTTCGACACTTCAATTACACTCAGTGTAAACAAGCTCAGTGTAAACAATAAAACCATTCGACTAGCTCATGGTAAACAATGCGCAAGCGATCATCGGAGCTTTCTACTAAATTGCTTTATTGATACATTGCTTCATTGATTAATTCCATTTACTCTTCCTTTAAAATGTCTACATCATCAGATAATAATAATTTCCGGCTGAGTATAGTTATTCCAGTTTATAACGAAGAAAAAACACTCCGTGAAATAGTGCAGAGAGTTTTTGATTCATGTGGAGATTTTGCCGAGGTAATATTCGTAGATGATGGATCTAGTGATGCATCACTATTAATTCTAAATGAAATTGCTCGCTCTCAAGATAAAGTATTAACTAAAGAGAACGGAGGAAAGGGTTCTGCAGTTCGTATAGGTTATGAATACGCAAAAGGAAACTACACTATAGTTCAAGATGCAGATTTAGAATACAGCCCAGAAGAAATACCAGATTTAGTAACATTTGCAGAGGAAGGGAATTTTGATTGTGTTTTTGGATCTAGAAGACTTAAAAGGCAGAAGCAGTTTGTTCATTTGCTATTTTTCTTAGGTGGGTCACTTCTTACATATTTCTGTAATCTTCTCTACTTTTCTCGTCTTACAGACCAACCAACGTGTTATAAAATGGTTAAAACAGATATTCTTCGGACACTTCCACTTAAAGAAAACGATTTTCGTTTTGACCCAGAACTTACGTCTATGGTTTTACGTCGAGGCTATAAAATTCATGAATTTCCAATTTCGTACAATCCACGAAGCGTAAAAGAGGGGAAAAAGATAAATTGGAAGGATTTCTTTAAATGGATAGGAACGTTTATAAGAATAAGATTTGTAGGAAGATCGAGTCTGCATAAATAAAACATAATAATTGAAGCAATGCGATAATGAAGTAATGAAGCAATCGCGAGCGAGTTTGAAATAGTATCTTCATTGTTTTATTTCTCTGTTGTTTCGTTAATATACTATACTTAAGTCGTGTCGATATTTATCGAGAAGTACCAGTGGCTATATATTGCAGGATGTTGTTTTATTCTTTTTCTTCTTTGGCTTCCTGGGTTTCAGTACCCAATTGTTAGTGATACAGCGCGGTATGCGCTGCTTGGAGAGAGTGTATGGCATGGAAATGGGTATAGTCTTTTCGGTGTGCCATATGCGAAGCATTTACCCTTTCATGCAATAGATGCGTATCCATTAGTATGGATGTTTGGAACAAATGCTGGAATGAAGCTTGCAAGTTTACTTGGAGGATTTTGGGTACTTGTAGGCACTTATCTTATTATTAAAGATCGTTTTTCTTTAAACATAGCATTGGCAACTGTATTAGCTCTTACATTTCATCATGGATTTGTATGGATGACTGTTGTAGGTTCTGCAGACTTACTATTCGCAGCATTATTTCTGTTTGGTTTGTGGGCATACAATAAATCTGAAAAAGATTCTTCCATGTATCTACTGGCAGGTGTTTTTTGGGGCTTTGCATGTTTAACTAGGTACAACGGTGTTCCGCTTTTGGGTTTGTATCTTTTGTATGGGTTATTTGCTAGATCATTTCATAGAAAATTATCTACGTTTTGGATTGGTTTTATAGTAGCCTGTGGACTTTTTGGTTTGTGGCTAGTTAGAAATATTTTAGTTTTTGGAAATCCTCTTCATACAGAGTATTCAGGTGAGCTGAGTTCCAAATCTCCAGATTTATTAGCACAGTTTATTTCAAATATTTTTTATTACGTAAACCCTCTTCAGAATATTCTTCCTATTTTGTTTATATTTTCTTTGTATGGAATTTGGAAATTTGGGAAAAAACAAATTTTGATTATTTGTTCAATAATTACAATATTGCTTGTTACATCTATATGGTGGGTACAGGCAATGCGTTTTGCTTTTCCTGCGTATCCTCTTATATTAGCTTTCGCTATTGCAGGATTGTTTGATGTATTTAAGAAATACAAATTTATTATTCCTCCTCTTTTTATTCTTATTGTCATTTCTCATGCAGGAGCACTCTGCATGTACAATTTTGGTTCTTGCAATGCCTTTGTAGATAAAACTACTAACTTAGTTCCTAAGAATCTTGGTCTTACATCTGAAGGATTTTATGCATATAAAAAGGCTAGAGATTATATAAATGCTAACGCGGAGGAAGGGGCTTATGTTTTGGTTGATGAGGCAAAGCTTAATACTTGGGCAGAAGATGTATATAGAAGTGATTTAATCTTAACGCTTGATAAATCTGTTACTCCTTTATATTTCATGGCAGAATTATTAGATTTTGGTGATGAAGTTGTATTTATTACGGATGTGTATCCGAAAACTTTGGTTATTTTTAGGAGAAAAGTAGAATAATAGGAATCTAGGCTATTAATTTATTTAAACGGTATGTCTAATACTCTATTATTCTAATATTCTAATACTCAATAATGCCTTCCGTTGAATATGCAAAGTGTCGGGCAATTCCAAAAAGTTCTATTTGGATTCTTATTTGGTTTTTAATATGGTTTGTGTTGGCAAATTTTCTTGTATTTGCATATTTAAAATCAAATTATT
>DAOWDW010000039.1 GCA_030638845.1 Candidatus Peregrinibacteria bacterium
ACCCGTTTCGGGACAAAACATGCCGTAAACTGTAAGTTTTCCTAGTCAAATAACGTACCGAGCAAACGGAGAGTTCGCTTGGATTCAATAGTTTTCTACTAATTATTGCTTCATTGTTACATTGTTTCATTGTTTTATTCTTTAGCCCATTGCTCCAGAATGCCCATCTCCCGATTGAAGATAGCCAAATATGCTATTTGCAGCTACTGCACCCTCTCCTGCTGCTGTTGTGAATTGTGCAAACCTATTACTTCCATTCGTTACGTCTCCAGCTCCAAATATTCCAGGAATACTAGATTGCATTCCAGAATCTACTTTTATATGTCCTTTTTCATCTAAATCACAACCCATCTCTTTTGGTAATGCTGTTGCAGGAAGAGAGCCAATCTCAATAAATACACCATTAACAGGCAATACCTCTTCCTCATTAAATGGTTTATCTAATTTAATTCCTGTTACAGTTTGCTCTCCTACTATTTCTAACACATTTGTATTAAGTACAAATTCAATATTATCTTTCTCATTTACCTTATCTACCCAAAATGGCTCCGCCCTAAATTCATTTCTTCTATGAATAAGATAAACTTTCTCAGCTACTTGAGCCGCAATTGCCGCTCCTTCAACTGCGCTATCTCCTCCTCCAAGTACTGCAACAGTTTTTCCTCTATAAAAGAATGCATCACATGTTGCACAATATGTAACTCCTTTTCCTGCAAATTCTTCTTCTCCCGTAACTCCAAGATGACGCTTGTTAGACCCTGTTGCAAAAAGTACTGTCTTTGCAGTAGATGTCTCTCCATTCTGATACGTTAAAGTAAAACCTTCATCATTCTTTATAACAGACTCAACTCGAGCAATTTTATGTTCTACCAAATCATAACTTAATGCATGATTTTTAAACTTATCCATAAGATCTGGCCCATTAATTTCCACTTCACCAGGCCAGTTGCCTACTTCTGCCGCTGTTACACCCATTCCCCCTTCTTCTTCACCAACTATTAATGTATCTAATTTGTATCTAGCTGTATAAATAGCAGCTGTATAGGCAGCACAACCAAGACCGATAATCGCAACATCTTTTTGCATATAATAAGTATAACAGTGAAATAATATATTGGAATACTGGAATACTGGGTACTGTTTAACGAAAAATATAATATTGATCACCAATAACCAATAACCAATACACTAATAACCAATATACCAATTACCAATAGTCCTCTCTCACTTGCACATTGCTTCATTGCTTCATTCTTTAAAGCCATCCTCTTACCTCCATTGCCTCAAGCATTCGCTTTATACCAACAGAGAACGCAGCTTGTCTATACGTCATAGATTCTCTGCGTGCTTCGCGACGAACAGCTTTATACCCATCTAAAATAATTCTTTTTAGCTCACTATCTACTCTTTCTGCAGTCCACATTCCTCCACTCTTTCCTTGTGTCCATTCAAAATAACTAACAGTTACACCACCTGCATTTGCAAGTACGTCTGGAATAACTTTAATCCCCCTTTCTTCAAGTATTGCATCTGCTTCTGGTGTTGTTGGACCATTTGCAAGTTCGAAAATAAATTGTGCCTGTATTTTTCTAGCATTAACCTCTGTAATTACATTGTCTAAAGCAGCAGGAATAAGAATGTCACAAGGTAGCTCAAGTAACTGCTCATTAGTTACATGACTAACTCCATCCATCTTCATGCGTTCTATATCACAAACAGAACCTTCACAATATTCCCCCGCTACCTGACCTGTTTTCTGCTTATATTTTTGTATTCTAACTGGATCTATTCCTTCTGGTGAATAGATTCCGCCCTGAGAATCGGAAACTGCTACTACAGTGTAGCCAGCACTATGTAAAAAATTAGCCATGTTAGCACCAGCATTTCCAAAACCTTGTATTGCAACTTTAAGTTCGGATGGATCCATAGCTTCCCTATTTATTAATTCTTGTAATATGAAAAAGCCTCCCTTCGCGGTTGCTGCTTCTCTACCTAAAGATCCTCCATAAGATAAAGGCTTCCCAGTAATAACCGCAGGGCTATAAGACTTTGTCGCCATTTCATATTCATCTCGCATCCACGCCATAATTGCCGGTGTGGTATTTACATCTGGTGCAGGGCAATCTATATCTGGACCGATGCTATCTAGCATTGCCCTTACATACGCACGCGAAACCTTTTGCAGTTCTCCTTTACTTAGCTCCTTTGGATTGCACTGCACACCACCCTTTCCTCCTCCAAATGGAATATTTACCACAGCAGTTTTTATAGACATAAGTGCTGCTAGTGCTTTTACTTCTTCTTCATCTGCCTCTGGATGGAATCTAATTCCACCTTTAAATGGTCCTCTAGCATTATTAAATTGAACACGAAATGCTGGGAAAGAAACATCCGAGCCATCATCTTTTTTTATTGATACTTCCTTTTTATGAATAAACTGCGGTTGGGCAAACCATTTCTTTTGCTCATCTGAAAGCGAAAGCTTAGAAAGCACATCATCTAATACAGTTTGGAAACGAGAGTAAGGTGTGGAGTTGGGCATAAATAATATGGTGAATTTAGGAGAAGAAGTATGCCACAAAGATTGCCACAATACGCAAACTTCGTATACTCCACGTAGGTAATTTATGCTCTGATCATTTTATTCACAGCCGAAGTGGCGGCCCCGCAATAAATGCGGGCTGAATACTTCAATATGTCATATTATTTTCTGATCTTTAATCTTTATTGCCGAAGTGGCGGAATGGTAGACGCGCACGCTTCAGAAGCGTGTGGGCTTTAAGCCCGTGAGAGTTCAACTCTCTCCTTCGGCACCAAAAATACTTAAAATCAAACCATTATATTATTCAATTTAATAATATAATACTTTTCTGTACTGTATTTGTGTTACATTGTCACACAATTCTATTATCTTTTGTTAACCCTGCGCTTAAGCGCAGGGTTAACAAGCCAAAATAAGGCTTTAGCCTGTTTAATTAATGACTAAATTATTTTCAAGCAGTACAATCCACCAAGATTAATGAAAGACTACGATACCTTCATATTCAGCTCTTACAAATGGCTCCCAGAAAAACAAACTGTATATCTACATTACGGACTAGATGATGATATTCACTTTACAGAAGAAATAACCTTCCCAGAAGATTTTATAATTAATAGGAATGATGAAAGTTTGGATACCGCATTATTCGCTCTACATTTAATAGGTGGAATAAGTTACTTCAAAACCTGTCTTCCAAAAACAATAAAAATAAACAGTGGAAGCCTAACAAAAGAGCAGGCAAACTTTTGGAATACTGTTTATACAAAAGGTCTTGGCGAGTTTTTCTATCAAAATAAAATAAATCCAACTGGTCTAATTAATTTTCCTGTAGATGAGAACAAAACATTATCCCCCATTAAAAGTGATAAACCCCGAGAAGGAACACTAGTCCCAATAGGAGGAGGAAAAGACAGTATGGTTACTGCGGAACTGTTAAAAAACGGAGGTATAGATTTTGATTTTCTTAGGCTAAATAAACATCCAGTAATTACTAAGCTGGCAGAAATAGCTAATAAACCTCTACATAATATTAAAAGAAGAATAGATCCAACCTTGTTCAAGCTAAACACAGAAGGAGCATTGAACGGTCATATTCCTATTACTGCCTTCATATCTTTCCTATCTGTAGTAACTGCAATACTTGGGAATAAGAAAAATGTCATTATGAGCAATGAAGACAGTGCAAATATTGGGAATACAACACTTGAAGGATTGGATGTAAATCATCAGTGGAGCAAGAGCTTAGAATTTGAAAAAATGATTCAACAGTACATACTAAAAAATATTGCACTAGATATAAACTATTGCAGTTTGCTCCGTCCTTTAAGTGAACTAAGTATTACCCAACTCTTCTGTAATCAGCCAGAATATTTTGAAGATGCTGTTAGCTGTAATAAAAACTGGAAAGTAGCCAAAGAAAAAATTGATAAGCATGACGTAGCCATGAACCACTCACTTCGTTCGGGTTCATGGTGTGGCAAGTGCCCTAAATGCGCATTCGTTTTCTGCCAAATGGCAGCCTTTTTACCTTCTGAAAAATTGATAAATATATTTGGTAATAATCTGTTTGAAGACGAAGAATTGATTCCTACCTACAAACAACTACTTGGTCTAGAAGGAATAAAACCTTTCGAGTGTGTTGGTACACCAGAAGAAACAAGCACCGCTTTATTACTAGCTATAAATAATGGATGGGAAGAAACTTTAGTTTTACAAATGTTTTTAGTAGAAAAAGCACCTTCTATAGAAAATCCAAAAAAATTGATAGAAGATGTACTTTCATATTCAGAAAATCACGCCATTCCACCATCATTCCTCTCTCTTATCCAAACCTAATGTCCTTGCTTCGCGACTTCAATGGCAAGAATGTGTGCATTTTAGGATTTGGAAAAGAGGGCAAATCTGTTTTAAATAAACTGATGACAGATGCACCAGATGCAGAAATAACAATTGCAGACAAAAATGAGAAAATTAAAGTGGAAAATTCTAAACACTGGAAACAAATGGGAACAGGATGGCTGGAAAATCTAGATAAGTTCGACATCATAATAAAATCCCCTGGCATTCCTCCTCAGCCAGAAATTGAGGCAGTAAAATCAAAGCTTACGAATGCTTTACAAATATTTTTAGAAGAAGCCAAAGAAATTAAATCAACGGTAATAGGAATCACAGGTACAAAAGGAAAGAGCACCGTAACTGCACTACTTGGATCTATCTTTAAAAAAGCAGGACGTGATGTAAGAGTTGGAGGAAACATAGGAACACCTATTTTAGATCTACTAGATAATGCAACAAAGGAAACTGTTTTCGTTGTAGAAATGAGTAGCTACCAATTAATGAACATTTCACAAAGTCCAGAAATAACAATAATCACTAGTTTATTTGAAGACCATTTGGACTATCACGGATCTAAAGATGCTTACGTTGATGCAAAGAAAAACGCAGTAAGATTTCAATCAAAAGAAGGCTTTGTATTTATTCCTGTAGATGATGAAGAAGTGCAGAAAATTGCCAAAGAAAGCTCGGGAACCATCATTACATATTCTAAAAATGATTCTCCTATTAACATCAATGAAACCAAACTGATAGGAGAACATAATCTTTTAAACATTGCTGGTGCAAGTAAAGTTGCTACACATTTTAATATTGATAAAAATAGCATGATTGATGCCATAAAAGAATTCAAAGGGCTTCCTCACCGCCTAGAGAACATTGGGATTCATCATGAAATTACTTGGATAGATGATTCTATATCAACAACTCCAGAAACAACCATTGCCGCGCTAAATGCACTTGGGGGAAATGTTGAAACATTGATATGCGGAGGATTTGATCGTGGACTTAATTTCTCAGAACTAGGAAAAGCTATTAGCGAATCTAATATTCTGACAGCCATTCTATTCCCTAATACTGGAGAAAAGATCTTAAAAACTATCAAATCAGACAAAATTAAATGCATTGATGTTAAAACAATGGAAGAAGCAGTAAATACAGCAAAAGAACATACATCTAAAGGAAAGATATGCCTGCTTTCCCCTGCTTCCCCAAGCCACAATATGTTTAAGAATTTTGAGGAACGTGGTGATATGTTTAGAAAATCTATAAATTAATAAAAATCTAATCCAGCCGCGGGAAAGCATCCCGCTCCCGATTATTGAATATTTTATTTTATTGTCTTCATTGATTTCATTTAGAAACTCCTTAGCTTCTGCCTATTGCTTCATTGTTTACACTGAGCTTGTCGAAGTGCTTCATTGTTTTATTGCTACATTGCTACATTGCTTCATTTTCACCGTTCCCCACCATTACCTTCGCAGGACGTAATACTTTTTCATGAAGTAAATATCCTTCTTCAAATACTTCGGTAATTATTCCTTTCTCTCCTTCACCTTCTTGAAGTACATCGTGTATATGAGGATTAACCACCTGACCGAGTGATTCCATTTTTTTAAGACCTACAGATGAAAGCTCTAAAAGAAATGCATTTTCTACCGCTTGTAATCCTTTAACCCAATCGTGTGAAGAAATATCTTCTGGTAAATGTGTAAATGCACGCTGAAAATTATCTATTGTTGGAAGTAATCCTTTAAGCAAATTTTCCTCTGCAAATATTCTACTTGCAGAAGCTTCTTTTTCCATTCTACTTTTTGCATTTTGTAAATCTGCCTGTGCTCTTGCAGCCAACTCTTTAAGTTTGTCATTCTCTTCTTGTAATAATGCAATCTTCTCATCAGATTTCTTATCTGTTTTTTTCAATGGTTTATTTTCTGACTTTTTAGAACTCATAGTGAGAGTAGTGTATCAAAAAAATCAATCATACGAATATAATTCTCTCTCAACTTATTTCAAACCTCAAAATTTATTATAATTGTTTTATTGTTTTATTATTTATTGTTTACACTGAGCTTGTCGAAGTGCTTCATTGTTTTATTGCTTCATTTCTATGCTACACTTCCAACTAATGAATCTATTCATAACAATATCACTCTTTGTAGTTGGGCTATTTCTACTTATAAAAGGAGCAGATTGGTTAGTAGAAGGTGCTTCTTCTATTGCTAGAAGACTTGGAATATCCAATCTTGTTATTGGACTTACAGTCGTATCTTTCGGTACTTCTGCACCAGAGCTTTTAGTTAATATAGTAGCCAGCTTTCAAGGCAGTGTAGATATTGCAATAGGAAACATAGTTGGGAGTAACATTTCAAATACATTTCTTATTTTAGGTGCCACGGCCATAGTAACTCCCCTAGCTATTCAAAAAAGTACTGTTATTAAGGAAATCCCATTTAGTTTGCTTGCTTCTGTAATGCTTTTAATTATGGCAAACGACATGATTATTGATGGAAGCGAGTCATCAGTACTTAGCCGAAGTGATGGGTTAATATTCTTAGGGTTTTTCTTGATATTCATCTACTACACCTTTGGAATGAAAAGAGCTTCCGAAGAAGAAAAAGCAGATGAATTTACAAAAGCGATAAGACCCTTATGGAAATCTTGGGGAATGGTAATAATTGGACTATTTGGACTTAGCTTTGGAGCAAATTTGTCTGTGCAAACAGCAAAAGAAATGGCCCTTGCCCTTGGGGTAAGCGAAGCTCTGGTTGGCTTAACGGTAGTAGCCATAGGTACCTCCTTACCAGAACTAACTGCATCTATGATTGCAGCATTAAAGAAAAAATCGGACATTGCTGTTGGAAACATAGTTGGAAGTAATATTTTTAACGTCTTTTGGATTCTTGGAATAAGCTCTCTTATAAAACCACTTCCATTTGCTCCAAAATTAAACATAGATTTAGAAGTTATGCTTGGATCTGCAATTCTTCTTTTTGTAATTGTGCATAATGGACATATGCATAAAAGGCTATTTATGTGGTGGAAACAAAAGAAAGATTTTATCTTAAACAGATGGGAAGGAGGAATACTCCTTGCCTGTTACATTGTTTATATTATTACAGTTGGATATAGAGGATAGTACGCTTGCCTGCGGGCAAGCGAATGTAAAATGAAAAATGAAATAAATATGAAAATTATTTATTTCATTTGTATTATTTCTGAATTTATTTTATTTCTTAAGCTACTGGAAATAGCATAAGTGCCATTACAAAGAATATAGCAGTAAGTACAAATGTAGATGCAGATGCGACCAGTGCTTCCTTGTCTGTATTTAGCCTAAGGGAGGCTTGAAGTTTTAACATACGTATATAATAACATAATTTGTATTTATTTGCAATATAGCTACTTGGTGCCACAGGGTTTCATTCCTCATATCTTTTAATGAAGGTGATTGCAGTGGGTTGCGTCAGAAGAATTAGTAGTTGTGAGCTTGTGTATATAAACTGAGCCTTCACTCCTCGATGGAATGAAGGCTCTAGATGGACTACCATGGGACGAGCCCAACGACACCCATGAGTACCATACAGAGAATGGTGGCAACGACCATAATGTAAAGCGAAATCCTAGACCGCCTTACGATGCCATCACGTTGTTCTCGGAGAGCAGTGTTTTTCTCCTGCAACTCGATGATGACGGGGTCAACCAATTGCCATTTACCTCGCTTCATGTGAAATGGCTGGTCGTACATAAGTGTTTCTCCTATGAAAGATCAGTTTGTCAAGTAGTCACGATATGAACAATATACCATAGAAATGACTTTTTCTAGCAAAACATGAATGAAATTTTCTGTGATGGTGCCACGGGACAGAATTGAACTGTCGACCTCGGGCTTATGAGTCCTACGCTTCGCGTAAATGTTTTTTTATTACGGCAAGCAAAGCTTGCCTAGGCCAACTGAGCTACCGTGTCTCTTTATATTTAGCAATGGTGCCACGGGACAGAATTGAACTGTCGACCTCGGGCTTATGAGTCCCGCGCTCTAACCAACTGAGCTACCGTGGCACGGTAGAAATGCTACCAAATTGAGAGAATATGAGCAACGAAACCTTCCAAAAATCCCTTATTTATGCTAGAATATAGGGATTTATTCCCTATTTATACATGCCTAAAGCACTTGAAATAAATACTAACAATCAACTTAGCCCTGCAATTGCAACAGGAGTTGAAGGAGTTAGGAAAAGCATTGAAATATTAGGAACAGTACTTACTGAAATTTTAAAAGGAGGAGAGCAAATATTGCCTGAGGTTGCAAAACAAGGAACATCTGTAGTTGGAGGAACATTAAAAGCTATATTAAGAACTATTAGAGCTCCAATTAACGTAATACTTGGAGATAGAGAAAAATAAATAATAAATAACCATTATTAAAATGCTCAAATTAAATCAAAATAGACATAATCCATTCAATTTCTGTGAAAACAGATTGATTTTTAAGGCATCTCGAATAGAAGTACTTGCGCAAAATACAGTAGATACAATCAAAGAAAATACCCCACAGACAAAGGATCAACTTGAAAAACTTTTAATATCTATACGAGTTCCAGACAGAGCTATATTCTTTTCCAAATTTAAAGAGAAAGTTGGAAGCATGAATCTAATTGAAATAGAAGCAATAGAAACAAATCTAAAAAGTCTAGAAACTCAAATTACAACTGGCGATATAGCTCAGCATATTCAAAGTCTTAAAAGTGTAATTGATAAGCAAATAGAAACTGGAAAAATGGCTGTACAAAGCAACACCACTACAGCAACACCAAACATATCAAATAAACCTGTCTTAACTAAATTATGGGATGCAACAAAGCAAGGTGCAGAAAAAACTAGAGTTGCAATAATAAGTGGAGCCAAAAGTACCGGAGACTTTATAGAAAACTCTACGGATGCCGTTTTACCAAAAAAATGGACTCTACACATGTCTCGAAATCAGAAAATTGCAATAGGTATAATTGGGAGTGCAGGAACATTAATTGTTGGAAAATGGATTTATGAAAGTGGAAAAAAAATTGGCAACGGAATAGGGAAATTATTTGGATGGGGAAAAGAATCTGCAGAAAAAGGTAAAGAGGCTGCCGAAAAAACAAAAGGAGGACTATTTAAGAAACTACTGATTGGAACTGGTGTAGGAATGGCCGCATTTTTTGGGATAGATTTCTTAATGAAAATTAATGGAATTAAAGGAATGATGGACAGAATGAGAAATGCGCTTACCCCAAAAGAAAAAGGAGAATCTTCTGAAGAAGAATATGGGATAAGTAATAAAGAATATAATGAAGCAGAACAGGCTTATAAGGTTTGGAATATTAAAAGAATAAAAGAAATATTTGAGTGTAATACAGGAAAAGAAACACCTGAATATTTAAAATTTGTTGGATACATGAAAAATAAATATGAAGTACAAATTATTGATAAACTCCCTTACAAAAAACATGAAGCAGCTTTTGAAGCTTATGAAGATAATATGAAAAGTGTATTTAGAATAATAAAAGAGAAATTCGAAGACAGAAAATATATTCTTGCAATTGGCGCAACTATTGCATGGCAAACTGGAATACTTAGTATTTTGGGGGAAACAGGGATAACTGTTGCCAATAAATCTACAGAATTAGCAAAATATCTTGCTAAAACGACTGCTAAAACCGCAAAGAACCATCCGTTAATTGCACTTCTAGCTCTTGGTGGAGGAATTGCTACATTCTATACCATTATGAAAAATAATAAGAATAAAAATTTTCTTATGCCATCAAACATCCCAATACTTATTCAAGCACTTAATATTGGAACACCATTCCCATATCCCTCAAACCAAATAAATATACCTAAGCAATTATTAGCAGATATGAAAGAATATGCTGCAAGTCTATC
>DAOWDW010000076.1 GCA_030638845.1 Candidatus Peregrinibacteria bacterium
TATTTCTTTCTCTACTTTCATAAATCCAAGAAAATTACTCCATGTATCAAATCTAATATCACTAATAGCACTACATAAACCACGATAACCATTTGCCTGTAGCCAGTGAGAACTATGCCATTTATCGTCTGATATACCTTCCTCTCTGAAAAGTTTAATAAAATCATCTGGCATTTTACATCCTACGACTCTATTTATAAGCTTCCTATCTGACACATGGTATGAATTCTTTATATTATCAGCACCAATATATTCAAGAAAATTATTCCATACACCAAAGCGTTGACCTTCACTAATAGCTTTATAAAATCGATCATAACCATTGTTTCTAAACCATGCACTGCTAAATACATCCTCAAAGGCAACATTAAGTAATGCAAAAAGTTGCCAAAATTCTTCAGGAGAATTTAATTGCTGTACTCTCTGATCCCAATAAAGATCATCATAACTTTTTTTAGTACTTATTTTTTCCAGTAAAACCTCCGCACAAGCTTGTACAACATATAATCGATTCTGATTTACTTTTTTCTCTACATCTAAATTTGCAACTTCGTCACAAAGCATTTTCCATGAGCCAACTCCTTCCACCTCAAGCGCATCAAACCTATTTCGCATCTCAGCTATTAAACGAACAGGAATTTTACGGTCTATAAACTCGTATTGTTCCATAAATCCCGATGGAGTAAGGGCTTCGTTCATAAATAGAAAATAACACTATTTCTATATTTCGTCAACTATGATCGATACTATTCTATATATGCTATACTTTCTCCATCCTTTTCCCCTCTATCTGCTATGAAAGTTCTCCACTTTGAGAAAAATTATCAGCTAACAGATAAAGAATTGCTTTTAATTGCAAGAAAAGTAGGAAAACTGGCTACATACTGTAGAAGAGTGCAGGATGAAAGCTCTTCTATAAGAATAGATACAGAAAAGAGAAATACTCAAAAGAATAAAGACTCTATAAAAATGAATATTACTGTAGAACTACCTAAAAAAACGCTTAGAGCAGAGTCCAGAAAATCAAGCGTATTAGATGCAGTAGATAGATGCATGGAAAAGCTAGAACCTCAAGTAAAAAAATATAAGGATATGCAAGGATTTAGCTCAAAATCTAGTGCAAAAAAGGGCACAAAAAGAGGGTAAAAGGTGTACAATGTTTTTATGATTTTAAAAAGAATTACCACTGGCTTATTGCTTGCGACTCTTATTCCACTTATTTCACCTGTATTTGCAGCAAGTGGGGATATATTGGGCGAAGACCAACCATTATCTGCGGTTATTTCTGGACCAAATGATATAGCAGTAGGCAGAACTCTTGTACTAGATGCATCTGCATCTGTAGGGCTAGGAGAAGAAACTGTGTATAGATGGTTTATGAATGGAAAAACTCAACCTATAAGCCGAACCGTGGAAATGGTTTTTACACCCGAGAAAGCAGGTGAAAGTGTTATTCGCCTAGAAATTCAAACAGTTAAAGATGGAGAAGAATTAGAAATAGCAATAGAAAAAAATATAACAATTTATGAAAGAAAAATGGTGTTAATAGCAAGTCCTATTGTTACTCCAGAAAAAATAAAAGCTCATAGTGACACAGCAGCAAATGAAGGAATATTTCTTAAAGTTATACAACCAGAAAGTTCTGGTAGTACACCTCTTACATCTGAAGAACCACTTTTAAAACTAATAAAAGAACAATCCCAAACTCTAAATGGAGCAGAAACAATAATACTTTGGACAGATGGAATTACGGGGCTTCAGGCGCTTATGCAAGCCCTAGAAGATGACACAGAACGCCTTCAAGGCATAGCAAATCAAACTATAGTACTTCTCTCCGAGAGAAGCCTACAAACACTTGCAAGAACTGCACGAGGGCCTTTCGCAGTACTTAGACCAAGTAGCATATTAATAACGAGGAAAACTGCAATGAATACCATTTTCACAACACCAGATATAGGAAGTGCTGTGCAGGAATTGGAAGTTAAAGATAATCAATATTTAATAGTAGATGCTTCCACAGCAGGAATAAGACCTTGGAATCTTCTCTCTTCACTAGTTAATTACATGCTTACGCATGGTACATCTAGCCAAACTGTAATACTTCTTCTTATGCTACCAGTTATTGCAATGATTCTTGCCTTCTTAAAGCAAGTAATTGGGGTTACAACATTTGGGCTATATACACCTTCTGTTATCGCACTAAGTTTCCTAGTTTTAGGATGGCACACAGGATTACTTTTCTTACTATTTATTTTGATTACTGGCTACGCCACTCGCGCATTTATGCGCCGGTGGCGCCTACTTTATATTCCTAAAGTTGCCATAATTATTACTGTAGTAAGTATAACTTTGCTTCTACTTCTCGGTCTTGGAACAGCATTTGATATTGTACTTGGAGGAGACACTGTTTTTGTTCTTCTTATTATGTCTACGCTCTCAGAAAGTTTCTTAAATGTTAAAACTGAAGAAGGGCTATACAGTGCCATACTAGGTATAGGAGAAACTATTTTAGCTGCACTTCTTTGCGTATTTATTGCCCAATGGCCATGGCTTCAATCTATTATTCTCGCATATCCAGAGCTTATTCTGTTTACCATACCTGCAGATGTTTTTCTTGGAAGATGGTCTGGCTTAAGACTGGTTGAGTACGTACGTTTCCGAGAGGTTTTTAAGCATTTACAAGAAGAATAAATTTTAATATTTCATATGCCTTCTTTTTTTGGTAACAACGGCATACTGGGTATGAATGCAAGAAATCTGCTTTATATTAAACCATTCAATCCAAGAAAAGTTGTTGCACTTGCAGACGACAAATTAAAAACTAAAGCTTTTTTAGCAGCACGAGGTATACCAACTGCAAAAATTTACGCAAGAATAGAAAATAGAAATCAATTAAAAGAATTTGATGTAAATACCCTTCCAAATGAATGTGTATTAAAACCAAATTATGGATTTGGAGGTGAGGGAATATTAATTCTTAAGGGAAGGGACAAGCAGGGGAAATTTTTAATTGGAGGAAAATATCCCGTAACCGAAGAAGAAATAAAAGAGCACATAGAAGATATTTTAGATGGAATGTTTTCTGTAAATGGAAAATCAGATACTGCATTTTTCGAACAGATTCTTTCTCCTCATAACTGCTTTGCAAAATTTAGACCAGCAGGGCTTCCAGATATTCGCATTATTGTATTTAACATGGTGCCAGTTATGGCAATGCTTCGTATTCCAACTTCAGATAGCCAAGGAAAGGCAAACGTACATTTAGGAGGAATAGGTATTGGAATAGATATATCAAAAGGCATAACAACTCATGCAGCACAATTCCATAGTATTATTACATCTCTCCCACACGGAGGATCTCCTGCAAATATTCAAATACCATATTGGGATGAAATACTATTAATTTGTTCTCGAATACAACAAATAACAAATATTGGTTATTTAGCGTGTGATATAGCAATTGATGAAAATATGGGACCTGCATTACTAGAAGTGAATGCTAGAGCTGGGCTTATGGTGCAACTTGCAAATTTAGCACCGCTAAGAGCAAGGCTTGAAAAAGTAAAAGATGTTAAAGTTGGCACACCAGAAAAAGGAGTAAGAATGGGAAAAGATTTATTTGGAAGTGCAGGTAGCAAATCAACAACAGAAGAAATCCCCGAAAAACCAATACTTGGAACACATGAATCAATTGTAATTAGTTGTGACGGAGCCAATATTGAATCTCCTTGTATTATTTCACCAGATCAAGAAAGAACACTTTTCCCGGAAAAGCTAATTGAAAAAATTCGGGATAAAGGTGGACTTGAACTAGAAGATAAAAACGAAAAAACATACAAAGTTAAATTTGTACTTCATGGAAAAAAATTACAAACATTAATAAGCGAAAATAAGAATCCAGAAAGTGAAATGGTAATAATCGGCAGAAGAGATTTAACAGGATTCCTTATAGATCCATCTAAAGAAAATTCAACTCCAATTAAGCACTCATCCGTAAAAGTAGATGTAAGAGCTATAGATAGCACTCTAGGACAAATAGATAGAGAATTACTGCTTATAAAACATTTAAAACCTGTTAACCTAGAAGAAGAAAGACAGCGAGCCATAAGCGACATTAGATACAATCCCCTATTCCAATATCCAGAACCAAAAGTAAATCTAGGCGAAGTAGAAAAGAAAATTAAAAAACCAATTGTTGCAGACTGCCCCTTAAGCATTCTTCTCGAAAAGAAAAGGAGAGAGTTGCTTAGTAGAATTTCCCTTATTCGTCACAGAGGAAATTCAGATAAATTTACAGAAATATCACGTGCACTTTTTGGAGCACCAAGTTCGGCTTTAATAAGATCTGCAGCTGCAGAACTACACAATAGAACTGCATGTGAATTACCAGCAAAAGAGAAAGATCTTCTATCTTCGGAAGAAGTAAGTAAAATATTTGAAAATATTTTAAATAAATATGGACTTCATAACTGGAACGTAGCAATACGACAAAAACTTGTTGCCAACTGTACTGTTGGCGGGCAACAAATTTACCTAAGGGAAGATGCTAAATTCTCAGAAATTCATGCAAAAGCACTTATAGCTCATGAAATAGAAACTCATATTCTTACAGCAGAAAATGGCTTACATCAGCCATATATTATATTTAGAAATGGATGTGCTAATTATCTAGATACCCAAGAAGGACTAGCAACATACAATCAAAATAGAATATATGGGGAACATCATGAAAAAAGATTTAACCCACCAAGAAATGTACTTGGTGTTGCATACGCACTAGACCACTCTTTTGCAGAAACTAGGACATACCTTCACGAAGAACTAGGTTTTGACGAAGAAAAAGCATTAACTAGTGCCATCTCTATGAAGCGAGGACTTAGTGATACGTCTGAGTATGGAGCATTTACAAAGAGTATAGTTTATTACAGAGGGCTTAGAGCTATAGAGCACTTTATAAAAGAAGAAGGAAATATTGCAGATTTGTATATTGGAAAAATTGCAATGGAAGACTTAGAACAAATTAAAAAAATTACCGATTTGCAACCACCACTTCTGCTACCAAATTTCCTTTTAGACAAAGAAGATACAAAGAAAAAACCAAATAAAAAAATCACTAAGAAGACAAGAAAGAAAGAAATAGAGTCAGCTAAAGAGGAATAATAAAAATGAAGCAATGCGATAATGAAGCAATATAGTAGAACGCTTCGCAAATCGCTTGCGCATTGTTTACCATGAGCTAGTCGAATGGTTTTATTGTTTTATTAATCTTGTTACTCCCAATCAACTTTACTCAAAGTATCTACTCCTGTCATCCATATTTGCCCTTTAGATAGAGGTAATACCTCACTTAAATAGTCATAAAATTCAAACGAATCATTTATAGATTCTCTACTCCAAGTACCTTCATATACTTTTCCCGATCTAAAAAGAAGCATGTCTCCTTCTCCAACTGTTTTAACAGAAAGACGACCTTCATGAGGCATTTCTTCTGTTTTCATTTCTAAGAAAATTACATTGCTTGGATGCGCAGGAGAAATAACATCTCCATTTACACGGATATATTCACTTCGCGCTTTGTTATACGTATATTTAACATTATGAGTTGGATTATAAAAATTGAATTTTACAATAGTAGCTCCACTACTATTTTTTGCACGACCAACAGGAAAAAGAGGTATTTTAACTGACTTGTTATACCCTTCAGCGACTTCTGAAAGTAATGAAGAAAGCCCCTCTTCCTCAATATAAAGATTATGAGGAGCAGGAATACTAGATGCTCTAACAAAATAATCATCTTCTAAATATATTGCATTAAAATTAATAAAATCTTCAAAATCTTCAACTCTATCCAATGCTTCTGGACTTCCGCCTGCATGAAAAATAATTGAAGACCACGGGAAAAATGCATCCAAAAAATATGGACGAATAGATCTAACTGGACCAATAGCTTCTGGAATATCATCCATGGAAAAAAGTGCCACAAATCTAGAAATAAATCCCTCTACATAAAATTCTTGTATTAACAAAGCTTCTTCTAGTCCAAGATGATATCTCCTAGCATCTTCATGGTTTTCAACCATAATAGCAAATAGACTTATTTTGGATGAAAATGGAGAAGTTAGAGGTAGTCTAGAAATAATACTTTTAAAAATATTGTTCTTAGATTCGATTACTAATATTTCATCTATTTCTATAGTCTTTATTTCTTCAATTGATATATATTCTTCTGAAAAAGATACAATATGCATAGAAAACAAAACGCCAACTACAAAAGTACTTATCAGTAGAAGCCCAAATAATAAACGGGTGACGAAAGACACAATTAAGTATGTTTAATAAATTAAGATTATTCCTTTTTCTCTTCTTCTTTACCTTCTCCTTCTTTCTTCTCTCCTTCTGTGTCTTCTCCTTCTGCTCCTTCTTCACTTTCTTCGCCCTCCTCTTCTGTCTTAACTTCTTCTACGCGCCTTGGCTCCTGTGCTGTTGCAATCATTAACTCGTCTTCATCTAGTATTGTTACACCTTCTGGTGCTTTAAGATCTGAAATATGTAAAGAAGCAGAGAAATCTACAATTGGTTCTAAAGAAACAGAAATAGCATGTGGAAGATTATCTGGAAGACATTTAACATTTACATGGTCACATGTTGTAACCAATACTCCACCTAAGTCCGAAACTGCAAGTGCCTCTCCCTCGAAATGGATAGGAACTGCAGCCTCTATCTCCTTCTTCATATCTACTACATAAAAATCTACGTGAAGAATTTTATCGGACACAGGGTCAAACTGAACAGCATGGAACAAAGTAGGAACTTTCTTCCCATTTACCTCTAATTGAACAATTGTGCTTTCTCCTGCAGTAACATACGCCTTATAGATTTCATTATATTCACACTGAAACTGCGTATTTTCAACATTGTTACCATACAGTACGCAAGGTACCTTTCCAGAAGCCCTAAGGGAATTTAGGGTTAATTCTGTATTTTTGGCCTCTGTTGAGAGGGAAACTGTATCCATAAAGCCAAGATAGACTATGTAAGAGATGGGAGGAGGTCAAATTATTAGAAGCTTAAATTAACAGCAGGGAAATGAAGCAATATAGTAGAACACTTCGTAAATCGCTTGCGCATTGTTTTATTGTTTACACTGAGCTTGCTTACACTGAGTGTAATCGAAGTGTCGAAGTGCTTCATTGTTTTATTGTTTTATTTCCTTTCCTCCATTTCCAAAAGTACTTTATTGCGCTTATTACATGCCTTCTAACAGTCCATTTGGTAAATAAAGTAATAAAACCACCTTCGCTTAGTCTCTCCTTTCTGTCATATGCTATTACTTTAGGATAAAAAACAACTCTCTTACCAGCCTGCCAAGTACGACGACAAAGATCTATATCTTCAAAAAACAAAAAAAACCTAGGATCAAATCCACCCAAATAATTATAAAAATCCTTTCTCATTAATAAACATGCTCCAGCAATCCAATCGGATTCTGTTTCTTCTTTCGGAACACCGCCTTCACCAACATACAATCGTAATCTTTTTTGGAAAAAGAACTTTAAAAATGTCCTTTTAATGAATACATCAAAAAGTCTTGGAAATTTTCTAAATGATGATCTAACTGTTCCGTCTTCATATACAAGTTTAGGAGCTAATATTCCTATAGACTCATCATCTTCCATTGCCCTAACCAAAGATAATAGACCAGTGGAATCTAAAATATTATCGGGATTAATAATTAGAATATATTTACCAGTTGCATATTTTACTCCAAAGTTGTTCCCTTTCCCATAACCAAGATGCTTTGGCGCTTCTATTATTCTAACGTCATATTTAGATAATTGATTCCTTATTAGCCCAATAGAATCATCTCCAGAATGATTATCAACTACAAGAATTTCTAAACCACCTAAAAAATCTTTATCTAAAAGCTTGCTAACACACATAACTGTCTCACGAGCACGATTGCCTCCGTAACTCAAAATGATTGCTGATACTAGCGGATTTTTCATCAAACAGATGATACCATGTTACAGAATGAAAAACGCTGAGAATAATCCACACCTTCCCGAACTAAAAAAAAGAGTTGCAAAAGCTTCTTCTAAACCAGGTATATATAAATGGCTAGATGAGAACGGAGGTGTACTATACATAGGCAAAGCCAAAAACCTTAAAAATAGACTTAAGTCTTATGTTCAAAAGACTGATAAAAATTTAGGACCTTGGAAACTCTCACTTATTGAACATATTGCAGATTTTGATGTAACAATTACTGCAAACGAATTAGAGGCACTTGTACTAGAAACAAATCTAATTAAAGAGAAAAAACCAAAATATAATGTGCTAATGAAAGACGATAAAAATTATGTATATGTAAGAATTTCACTCAATGAGATTTATCCATCTGTATCTATTGTAAGGAATATAAATGATGATAACGCAAAGTACTTTGGCCCTTATTTGAGCGCATTCGATACAAAAAAATTATTGGATGTACTTCATATGATTTACGAATACAAAGAGGAAGGGAAAGATTTAGATAGACTAAATCGTGCAGCTAAAAAAGGTGATAAATCTGCTGGAATTAAGCCATCACTCGAATACCAAATAGGACAATCTTGTGGAGTATCTATAGGAAAAATAACTAAAGAAGAATATTTAAAAAGAATTGATAAGGTTGTTAACTTTTTTAAAGGAAAAACGCAAGAAGCAACAAAAAAAGCTAATGAGATAATGATGAGAGCAGCTCAAAACAAAAAATTTGAACGTGCCGCATCATTAAGAGATGCTATGAAAATAATAGATAATATGAAAGAAAAACAAATTGCATCTAACACATCTGGAGAAAATGCAGACTACATAAGTATTGCAATGCTAAATGGAAAAGCTCAAGCAGTAGTACTAAAAGAAAGAAATGGAAAAGTAATTGATGAACAAAGTATTACCCTAAAAGGTCAATCTGATACTGAAGAAGAGGCATTGGAACAATTTATTCAACAATTTTACGTAAGCACCATAGAGCTTCCAGATTTCGTATGTATTTCCAAAATAATAGAAGACGAAGAATTGATTTCTACTTGGCTAACTAAAAGAAAAGGTAAAAAAGTTGAGTTGCTTGTGCCAGAACGTGGCAAAAAAGCACAACTACTACTACTCGCACAAAAAAATGCAGAAGAAAAATTAAAAGCACAAGAAGAAAAATGGGAAGCTGCCGCAAAAAATATTGAAGATGCTCTTAAGGAACTTGCAAACAATTTAGATTTAGAAAATGCACCAAAAAGAATAGAAGGCTACGACATTTCTCATCTAGGAGGCACAGAAACTGTTGGAAGTATGGTTGTTGCACAAAATGGAAAGCCCTCGAATAAAGATTATCGCTCATTTACCATAAAAACACTTAAAGAAGGAGATATAGACGATTATAAGGCACTAGAGGAAGTGCTTCGAAGAAGATTGAATCATTTAGTTGCAGATATAAAAACTGAGGAAGAAATCTGGAAGAATAAAGGGATTTTATTTGGCAGAGCGAAGAAAGCTGAACAGAAACTTATCGAAGAAATTATGAAAGAACATCCAAATGATTTTCATATTGAAAATATTAATTACAAAGACTTTTTAGTAGGAAGAAAAGATAACAACATTTGCACATTCGCGCGAATGTGCAAGTATAAAAATGAAATAATAGAACTTAAATCTTTATGGGTTGATAATAATTACAAAGGTAGCAAACTCGGTCAGTTTTTATGCAGAAAAATACTTAGTAAGTACAAAAAAGAAAAAGTTTATGCAACTATTCATCCAAAACTTGAATCATACTATTCAGAAATTGGTTTTCGTCACCTACACACAATTCCAAAAGTAATTGAAGAAAAAATTAAAGATATGAAAAAGAAAGATGGTGACCTACTAGAAAGTATGACGATGGTAAGCTTACCAAATGAACGAAAAATTGATGCATCTCTAGCAACAAAACCCAATTTGATAGTTGTAGATGGAGGCAAGGGGCAACTCTCTAGTGCCGTAAAAGTATTAAAAGAATTGGAATTATGCATTTCTGTAATAGGTTTAGCAAAACAAGAGGAAGAAGTATTTATTCCAGATGAAAGTAATCCAATTGCATTTAAAAAAGATTCCCCCGCAAAGTTTTTACTTATGCGACTGCGAAACGAAGCACACCGCTTTGCCAATACTCATAGGGAAAAGCGTCAAAGCAAACGAATGATTGGCTCTGCATTGGATGAAGTGCTAGGAATAGGTCCACATACCAAAAAAGAACTTCTAGATAAATTTGGAAATATTGATGGAATTGTATCTGCATCTGATAATGAACTTAAAGAAATTTTAAGCGAAGCACAGATAGATGCTATTAGAAAAAAACTATAACCAATTATCTACGCGAAAAAACATAAGCTGCAAAAGAAGTTGAAAACGGAACTGCCAAAAGCAATGCCGCACTTCCTACAAGCGTTCTAATAATTTCCTCAACAATAAATGCGCTGTTTATAGTAACCCAAAGCGGGACACCCGTATCTAAAAAAAGCAGTAAAAACATAGGCAAAGAAGCACCTATATAAGCAAGCGCTAAAGTGTTAATCATAGATGCAATATGTTCGTGCCCAACAGAAAAACCTGCCGAATATAATTTCTTAAATCCATAAGAAGGATTTGCCTTCTGCACTTCATCTATAGCTGCAACTTGCGTTGTTGTTATATCATCTAGTACGCCAAGCGCCCCTATAATAATACCAGCAAGCAATAATCCTTTAGGGTCTATTTGCATAGAAGGATCCATCCACAGAAAAACACTCTCTTCACTTCCAAGTCCAAAAAGAGAAGTAATTTTAACTGAAATAGCCGCAAGTAATATTGCGAAAAGCAAAGTGGAACATGTTGCTACAAGCGCAACTGTAGTTCTTCTAGAAAAACCATGAGCAACAAAAATAGTAGAACAAGCTATAAGAAATGTTCCCAATATACTTACACCAAAAACATTCCAACCTCTTATAAAGAGAGGAAACATTCCAAATATAATAATACCCAAAGATATTGCAAGACCAGCAATTGCCATAAGACCCTTTTTCTTTCCAATATAAGCTGTAAGAATTAAGAAAAAGAGAAAAATTATAAGCAATGAATTAAGACGATATACTTCTTGGAAATAATACATTTGAGTCCCATCTAAGCGCTTAATACTTTGTACAACAATTGTTTGACCAGAAGAAATACGTAAATCCTCTCTTTCGGCAACCAATTCATGTTCTATAGATATAATTGACTTTGCATTTGGACCTGTAATAAGACGGACTTCAGCCTTTTGCGTTGGATATTTATCTTCGTTATTATTTATTTCAATCACATTCTGCACATATGCCCTTTCAAAACTTGCTTCTGGTTCTTGAGCCAGTGCAAACACTGGGGATGCACCAAGAAAATATGAAAGAATTAATAAAAGTAAAATTTTTTGTTTAAACATATACGTATCATTTTACACATAATTACATGCAATAGAAGTTAAAATCACCAATCTATGTTTGTATTACAATGTAATACATTTTATTTTTCTTGTGTTACAATGTAACACAAAAGTATTCAATTATTTGATTGAATACTATATAATAGAAAATCTTTGCGGATAAGTAACTATATACGTAAAATTTTCTTATTGGCCCGTTCACTTGCCCGTCCGAAGCTCGTAGAGCGAAGGCGGGTCGAAAATAAGTCAATCATTCACAGCATCACGGCCCGTTCATCTAGTGGTTAGGATACCAGGTTCTCATCCTGGCAACAGGAGTTCAATTCTCCTACGGGCTACCAAATTCATGAAAGGAAACCAATCGATTCCAATTTTTTCGAATCTTCTTCACCATAAACAAATATTCAAATAATATTTTATAAACTTCATTGGATAATGTCAGTTATTGATCATTCTTTTTACAAAATCTAAAGCTACTGTATAGTTTTGTACAGCAATATCAGGATTAGAGAAGTGCCCTAGGTGACCAGATTCAAACCAATGAGATTCAATCTTTTTACCAGCTGTTTGCATTGCATCGATAAAGTTTTCTATCTGACGTGCAGGACATCGGCTGTCATTTTTTGCATGAATAATAAGAACAGAATCTTGAATATCTTTTACATACGATAAAGGTGAAGCTGCTTCGTAAATATCTCTTACTTCTTGAGGACTGCCACCGAATAGTTCTCTATCTAATGATTGTAATGATGCTGTTTCATCTTCAAAAGATGCGATTGTATCTGCCACTGGAATTCCTGCAATGACAGCTGCCCAGAGAGATGGATATGTACCAACAGTAAATAAGGTGACATAACCACCCCAAGACCATCCAGTAAGAATGATCTTATTCTTATCTGCCAATCCTTTTTCTATCAAATAATTTCTAGCAGCAACCATATCCAATGCCTCCAATGTGCCTGGTTGACCTCGAATGCTCGATTTAAACTTTTCTCCAAACGATGTAGACCCCGAATAATTCACTGCCAAAAATCCATATCCTGCCTCACGCCACATTAATGCTTCAGAGCTAAATGTATCCATAGATACACTATGAGGTCCACCGTGCGCAGAAATAACAAAAGGTACTTTGCCCTTGGTTACTTTTGGTGTCATCATCCATGCCTGAATTTCGTGACCACTTTTTGAGGAAAAACGTATTTCTTCCCATTTAGCATCAAGATACTTGTGGTTGGCAGGAAAAACAGGTATTGGATTTGAAGACGGAGAGTGACTATCAATACGTGCTAAACATGATGGTGTGCCAGCATTTTCCCACTGCAAAAATAATACATTATCATCACTGATGTGCGCCGAATTAAACCATGATAAAAATGCACCAGATGACAGTAAATTTTTACTAAGCTGACCTTTATCACATTCATACAAATAGAGCTCCTGTCTAGCTTGATAGCCCCGAGAAAGCAATAGTTGGTTCTTTTTTTCATTATAAAAAAGTGGTGTAATATCGCCATTCATATCCTCGATTGTAAGTTTCAATACTGTACCTGAAAGAATATCGACAAATACTGTTTGTTTGTATTCATCATTTTTGTAAGTGGCAATAACAGTTGTTTTATTAGATCCCAAAAAACTGATTGGTTGTAGGTTTTGATAACCGGATATATCAATCTGAAAAAGCTTCTGGTTATAAGAATCAAATACATGCCATATATGATATGTGGCACCATTTTTATATTCTTCTTCATCGAAACAAATGTATCTGCCAGATGCAGAAATCACCGGAGTATCAATGAAATTATTACATTTGTAAATTGGTATAGGTTCTTCTAGCTGACTTTCGGTTTCTTTAAGGAAATAAACAGTATGTGTTTCATTTATTGCTGCTGTCCATGCATACACAGAATCATTTGAATTAGTACGTATAAAAAAGCTGGAATAGATAGGTAATGATGGACTGATATTTTCTTTTTCTCCTCCTTCAAATGGCACTCGTACATAATGCCCTATTTCATTTCCGTTACTATCATCTAAGTATATCACCCATTTTCCAGCTGATGAAATACAACCAAATACTTTACCACCTAGTTCATGCGTAATTTGATGCGACTTACCTGTAAAACGATCTAACGAATATAACTGATATGTACCATTAATATTATATGCAACTAACATTTTTTCAATAGCATTGCTAGCAACCTCATTCCAATAAACGGATGGCCAATAAAACAGATCTTTCCAATTATTCATTATAGAAGGAGTATATAAAAAAATATTCAAATAAGAAATGACCCTCTGCCTTTTTACGGGCAGAGGATCGGCTCCTTCATGTCGCCAGCATCACGCTAATTTTCACGGTGATGCTTTTGGTAAAAGGCTTTATTTAGCTACATATATTCAAAGAGCATCTTATACCAACCAATCATAATATCTATTATAGAGTTCGTATCCCAACTATTACGGGCTACCATTCTACTACGCAAGCTTCGTAGAATGGTTTTGTGTTACAATGTAACACAAAAATAATCTCACTTATTTTACTTACTTCATTTCTTTCACTCGAAGTTAGGCAAGTTCCATTTTTATGTAATAAAGGCTCTTTCCGTCA
>DAOWDW010000048.1 GCA_030638845.1 Candidatus Peregrinibacteria bacterium
TGACGGAAAGAGCCTTTATTACATAAAAATGGAACTTGCCTAACTTCGAGTGAAAGAAATGAAGTAAGTAAAATAAGTGAGATTATTTTTGTGTTACATTGTAACACAAAACCATTCTACGAAGCTTGCGTAGTAGAATGGAGCCACCTCGGGGATTCGAACCCCGGACCTACGCGTTACGAGTGCGTTGCTCTGGCCAACTGAGCTAAGGTGGCACTCCCTTGGCTCACAGCTTATAGCTCAAAGTTTAAAGTTCAAAGCTTACTTAAGCCATCTTGGCATTCCAATCCAATCTGGCCATTCGCGAGGCATATTACTTGGAGCAACTCGTGTCCTACTTGTTCTTGTAGAAACTTTTCTTGTTGTGACCTGTTTGCCATCAACAATAAGTCCAGAGTTGGCACGGTATGTCATATGTACTGTCTGCCTTGCGCGCGTAGGAACACTGTAATTTGCAACAGGTGTAGCAAACCACTGTGGAGAATACGCAGCAACTGGAGTGGAAATAAGAAAAACTGAAAGAATAATAGTGATAGATGATAATTTAAGCATGTATGTACTGTAATGTTTCCATTTGGGAAAACAATAAAAATCTGATGTTTTTTTACTTCTATTATCAAATCTTAAAATAAAAACTTCCTCCTCAAACTACGGAGGTCAAGAATTCGAAATATATACCCTCTTACCTCTTGCTGAATTGTGGTGCTCTTCTTGCTCCTTTAAGTCCTGGTTTCTTACGCTCTTTAACTCTAGCATCTCTTCGCAAAAATCCTTCGCGTTTTAATATAGATCTAACATCTGGATCAACCAAAAGCAAAGCACGGCTAATACCGTGTCTTAAAGCTCCAGCCTGTGCATCTTTTCCACCGCCAGAAATAATTGCAACAATATCAAAATCTTTCTTTTTTTCTAAAAGTGCTAAAGGTGCTAAGGCAATCTCTCTTTGTAACGGAGTGAAATACTCTTTCATATCTTTATTATTTATTGTGCACTTACCTTCTCCTTCGAAAAGTTTTACACGAGCAATGGCCGTTTTTCGCTTGCCGTTACTATAAGTATATTGAGATTGAGCCATAATAATTCAAAAATTAGGATGTAGATTCGGATTTTATATCTAAAGGAATAGGCATTTGAGCTTCGTGTTTATGATTTTCATCATTATAAATATGTAATTGCTTTAGCCATTGTGGTCTTAGTCTATTACTTGGAAGCATTCTTTTTACAGCTAGCTCTACTACTTTTTCTGGACTCTTTTCCATCATTTTTTCTAGTGTTCTACTTCGTAGATGTCCTATAAACCCAGTATGAGAATGGTACTCTTTCTGAAGAAGTTTCTTTTGTGGAAAATAAAGCTTTGCTGCATTTATTACAATAACATGATCTCCACATAACTGATGAGGAGAGAAAGATGCTTTACCTTTACCTCTTAGGGTATTTGCAATAATAGTTGCCATACGACCTACGCTCTTTCCATCTGCATCAACAATGTGCCATATGGGTGCCTGCGGTGGAATAATTGAGGTCTTCATTTCTTCTTCGGGGTACTTTTTTTCTTTTCTGAACTTTTCTTTTTAGAACTTGTAGCTTGTAGCTTGGGGCTTGTAGATTCCTCTTTCTCACTGACCGTAGCTTCGTTAGGAGCAGAGGCTGGAGCTTCTTTCTTTTCGACTTTCGACTTTTGACTTTCGACTTTCGACTTCTTATTTTCCATTTTCCATTTTCCATTTTCCATTCCCACCATTGCATCAACCAAAACTAAATCTACTGCCTCTGCCCCATCACCTTTTCTAGCACCAGCAGGAACTATTCTAGAAAGTCCGGAGGTTCTATTTTTATATCTTTCACAGTAAACCTCCATAATCTTCTTAGAAGCATTTTTATCTGTCACAATTTTATTTATTGCTCTTATAGCAATATGAGGTACATTTTTCTTAGCCTGTGTAATAATTTTATCTATCATAGGCTGTACAACTTGTGCCCTCTTCTTTGTAGTACGTATAGATTCATACAGTAGAACAGATGTAAGCAGGTTACGCTCCATCATCTTCGCATGTGCGGGTTTCTGTTTTAGCCGTAATCTGGATAATCTATGGCGCATGACTAGGTTTTAGGTTGTAGGTAGTAGGTTGTAGAGATGAGATTATAGGGAGAAACGAATATTGTAGAAGTATTTTCTTGAGTATTTAGACTGAGTTTCATTCTCCATTTTGCATTCTGCATTTTCTACTGCTCTTCCATCGAATCATCATCAAGAGATAAGTTACGTTCTTTTAGAGTATCTGCCACTTCGTCTAGTGCCTTGGCACCAAATCCGCGGAAATTACTTAACTGAGAACCTGTGCACTTTGTAAGCTGTTCTATACTTCCTACACCTGCATTAATAAGTGCATTTAGTGTTCTTGGTGAGAAGTTAAGTATTTCAATAGGAGTATAACTCTCTCTAGATTCAGCAGAAGCACCTTCCTCTTCTGGTACACCTGCACGAGAGAAGTCTGCAACGAATTCACTCTCTACAACTTTTTCTTCACTTCCAAAGTATTCGAAATAACTCTTAAGTATTTGAGAAGCAAACTGCATGGCCTCTTCTGCATTCAAAGAACCATTTGTTTCTACATCTATTATCAATTTTTCTAAATTAGTACGCTGACCAACACGTGCTGGCTCAACACTATACTTAACACGAGAAACAGGACTATAAACTGCATCTATGTAAATAAGGGAAGGCTCGTTCTGCTTTTTGTTTCTTTCTGCCGCAGGCACATAACCAACTCCTTTTTCTACTGTAATTTCCATATCTATTTCTCCACCCTTCTCTAGGGTACAAATTACTTGAGATGGATCTAGTACTTCAACGTCCGAAGATGCATCTATATCTTTGGCAGTTAGAGTTTTTGACCCTTTTGCCTTTAATGTCAGAATCTCTGCATCTTTACTGAATTTTCTAAGATTTAACTCTTTTAAATTTAAACAAATATCCATAACAGATTCGATGACTCCTTTAACTGCAGTATATTCATGTTGTACACCCTTCATACGAATAGATGTAACAGCTGCCCCTGGCAAACTGGATAGAAGCACTCTACGAAGCCCGTTTCCTAGAGTAATTCCAAACCCTGGAGGCAATGGTGAAATGGTAAATATCGAATGCATTCCGTTGTCGTCATCTGCAGAAGTGACGCTATATGTTGGAAGTCCGATTTCTTCCTGAATGATATGCATAGTTTTGTAGTGGGAAGAGAGAGGGGGGAGAATGTCCCGCACTTTAAGCGGGACGAAAATTAATTGCGTGAATAAAATTCGATTACTTGTCTTACATCAATTGCCTGCTCTGCCATTTCTGACTCAGGAATTGCTATAATTTCAATGCTAAATTTGCTGCTATCTACTTTCATCCATCCTGGAGGCATTAGCTTTTCATGCGCAGCTACAATTTCGTTAAATACCTGAGAATTTGCATTTTTGGTTCTTAGGGTAAGTACATCTCCAACTTTTACACGATATGAAGGAATAGTAATTCGACGACCATTTAGTAAAAATAGTCCATGACTTATAAATTGTCTGGACTGCATTCGTGTCATTGCAAATCCAGCTCTGTAAATTACGTTATCCGATCTTCTTTCTAAAAATTGCTTTATCATATCTCCAGTAGGTCCAACTTTAGATTTAGATGATTCTTCATATATACGACGAAATTGCTTTTCGGATAATCCATAAATTAATCGTACTTTCTGCTTCTCTAAAAGCTGAGTAGCATACTCAGACTTTCGTCCAAGACGATCTCTTGGACCCTTACCAGCTGGTTGAGGCTTGTGCTGAAGTACTTTATCGTATTTATCAGCACCATATATATTGATACCGAATCGGCGACATATCTTTGCTTTAGGTCCTGTATATTTCATAACAGTTGACAGTTAACTTTTAACAGTTAACAAAGGAGGAGATAAAAAAGGGATATGGGATAAAGGATTTCCTTGGTGGAATTTACTTAAGCCTTCTGATTTTAGTGATAATTGCATAGTTAATTGTTAATTGTTACTGGTTAATTGTTAAAAATTACACCCTTCTCCTCCCCTTAGGTCTACACCCACCATGGGCAACTGGGGTTTTGTCTACAATAGATTCTAAGTTTATCCCTGCTCCAGCAATACCTCTTATGGACTGTTCTCTTCCTGGTCCTAGACCTTTAACTTCTACCTGAACAGATTCTATTCCATAACCTTGTATAAGTTCTGTGGCTTTTTCTGCAGCTACTTTTGCTGCATATGGCGTAGATTTTCTTGTTCCCTTAAATCCTGCTGCTCCACAACTACATCCACCTAATTTGTTTCCTTCAAGATCTGTAAAAGTAATAATAGTATTGTTTTCACCTGCATGTATACATACACGTGCAAGTGGCATTTTTACTTTTATCTTCTTTTTCTTGGCCTTTGTTTTTTTAGCTGGAGGCATAGTTAGGGAATGAAGCAATGTAACAATGTATCAATGAAGCAATAATGAATAAAAATAGAATGGTTAATCCCCGATTAAAATCGGGGGAGTGAAGGTTTAAGTCTTGGTTAAAGTTGTTCTACCAGACATTCCTGTCTTCTTCTTACCACGTTTTGTTCTGGCGTTTCTTCTGGATGTCTGTCCACGAACTGGTAGTTTTCTTCTGTGTCTATATCCACGATATGTTCCTATGTCCTGAAGACGCTTAACATCCATAGATACTCTTCGTGTTAATTCGCCTTCTATCTCTTCCTTTTCTAAACGTGCCCTTAGTCTTGCTTGATCTTCTTCGGATATATCTTCTGCTTTTGTACCCTCTGAAATTTTAAGTTCACGCAAAATTTCTTCTGCCATTGGTTTTCCAACACCTTTTATATAGGTAAGTGCAATAACTATATGTTTTTCTCCCGGTAATGGTACACCTGCGATTCGAATCATAAGAGTTAAAAGTGAATATTGAAGAGTGAATTACCCTTGTCTTTGCTTGTGACGTGGAATTTTACAGACAATTCTGCGCACCATGTTACCCTTTCCATTTCGCCTAATCACTAGGCGACAGTCTTTGCACATGGGTTTAACGGAGGCTCGAACTTTCATATAAAGAGAATAAATAGAAATTATACATTTGTGCCATTTTCACTAGCTGTTGCCTGCGTGTCTTCTTTTGCCTCTTCTAGTTCCGGTATTTTATGATCCGATCGGAACCTGTAGACAATGCGTCCTTTTTCTAGATCATAAGGTGTCATTTCGACTTTTACCCTATCTCCAGGAAGTATACGAACTCGTGAAACGCGCATGCGACCTGCTAATGTGCAATGTAGCACATGATCCTTCGCTTTTGGACTCAAGATTTTAACCTTAAAAGTGGCATTTGGAAAAGTTTCTTCTGTTATGCCGATGAGTTCAATAACATCTTTAGACACTAGAGCGTAAACGAAGTAAAGCCGAAAAATGCTACAGAGCATTTCGCTTGTATACAAGATAAATGTCGAGAAAATTTAGCAAAGATGGTATTTAGGGTTGATAAACTTGGAAAACATTGTTTGATGCTATATTTATTACCCTCTTTTGATTAGATCTGGTTATTGCTTCATTTCTCTGTTTTATATCAATTTTTGAAATAATAACATTACTTTAAGCTACCACCTCGTATCCATCCTCTTTTACTAGTAAAGAATGCTCAAAATGAGCACAAAGTGAGCCATCTGTTGTACATATAGTCCATCCATCATTCAATTCTTTAATTTCATCTGTCCCCGCAGAAACTATCGGTTCTATAGCAATTAGTGTTCCTGCAGGAATACGTATTCCACTGCCTGCTTTTCCACTATTAGGAATATCTGGTGGCTGATGAAGGTCACTTCCAAGACCATGCCCTGTAAGCGACTGTACAGGCTTGCATCCATTATCTTCTACGTACTTTTGAATAGTTGCAGAAATATCTCCAGAGAATATTCCTGCTTTAACAACTGTAAGCGCTTTTTCAAGTGCACCCTTTGTAACATTAAGTAATTTTTGTGCATCTTGAGAAATAATTCCAACTCCAACAGATCTACATGCATCTGTATATATTCCGTCTAGCAGTACTCCACAGTCATACGAAACAATATCTCCTTCTAAAAGTTTTCTATCTGAAGGAATTCCATGAACACATTCTTCATTTACAGACGTGCATAAAGTAGATGGAAACCCATGATAACCTTTAAAACCAGGTTCTCCTCCTTTAGATCTTATAAATTCTTCTGCAGCAATATCTAATTCTAATGTAGATATTCCAGGCTTAACTAATTCTCCAAGCATTGTAAGACAACCACTTAGTATTGCTCCGCTTCTTCGCGCAGCATCTTTCTGATCTGGTGTTAGTATCTGACATGACATCGGCGACATGATATAGAAATAAGAAATTAAAGAAATGAAATAAA
>DAOWDW010000111.1 GCA_030638845.1 Candidatus Peregrinibacteria bacterium
ATTTGCAAAAAGATGGAAAAATGCTCGCAGGTGAAATGCAGAAGTTTATAGAGAGTGATGATGTTCAAAGTAATATTACAAAGGCCAAGAAGTTTGCCAAAGGAAAAGCAGATCAAGCTAAAAAAGAACTGAAAGAAGCCGTAAATTGTGGTAAGAAGAAGGCTGTAAAAGCAGGAAAAACTGCTACGAAAAAGGCAAAAAAGACTGCAAAGAAAACAGTTCGTAAGGTAAAAGCAAAGACTAGGAAATTAATGTAGTCATTTCTCTTATTTTTCTATTTTTTTAACAGTGGGATAAATAATTATTGTATTTATTTTAGTCCAATTTCTAATTGGAATATTTTTTTAAATCTTGTTGGTAGAATTTTTTTTATTGCTCCAGTACAATGTTTTTGAAATCGCGTTAATAATATTTTCGCATATAAATTGTCTCGTATCTTTTTCACTATTCTCTCTTATGGCAGATTTATTCTCATCGTCTCTCTCGCAGTCACTAGGTGTTGTGATAGCTTGCGGAGCTTTAGCACTCTTTAGTGCATTTATTTTTCGTATAATTATTGGAATGGCAGGAACAGGAACTGAAAAAATGCGTAGTATTGCTTTGCAAGTACGTAAAGGAGCTATGGCTTTTCTTCGAAGGGAGTATAAGGTCATTTTCTTTTTCGTTCTTATTATTGCAGTTTTGCTATACGTATTTTTAGATTCCTCTATTTCAAATATTTCTTCTGGAGTGTGGCTTCCCCCATATACAGCAGTAAGTTTTATTCTAGGTGCACTTTGTAGTGTGCTTGCTGGATTTATTGGAATGCGTACAGCGACAGCTGCAAATATTCGTACTACTCAAGCAGCAAGAACTGGTCTTTCGGCGGCTCTTCGTATTGCGTTTTTAAGTGGTGCAACTATGGGTCTATCTGTTGTTGGTTTGGGGTTACTTGGTATTTCTGGATCTATACTTGTTCTTACAGTTATTTATCACGTTTCACTTCTTGAAGTATTGCAAATACTTGCTGGATTTAGCTTTGGAGCATCTGCAGTTGCTTTATTTGCGCGTGTTGGTGGAGGCATATATACAAAGGCTGCAGACGTTGGTGCAGATTTAGTTGGAAAGGTTGAAGCTGGTATTCCAGAAGATGATCCTAGAAATCCTGCAGTTATTGCAGATAATGTTGGTGATAATGTTGGTGATGTAGCTGGAATGGGTGCAGATCTTTTCGAGAGTTACGCAGGAAGTTTGGTAGCAGCTATGCTTATAGGAAGTACTGTTACTTGGGCATCTACAGCAGAAATTTCTGAACGAGCAATTTTATTTCCATTGCTTATGGCTGGCCTTGGAATAATAGCCAGTATTATTGGTACGTTTGTTGTTCGTGTTAAGAAAGGAAGTAAAGAGGTGCATGCAGCACTTAAAAATGGATTATATCTTGCATCTATTATTGTAATTATTGGTGGATTCTTTATTACAAAACATATGCTTCCACCAGATATTTGGTTTGGAGTATTTTTAGCTCTTATTTCTGGTCTTATTGTTGGTGTACTTATTGGTATGGTAACGGAGTACTACACTTCAGATCATTTTGCTCCAGTTAAAAATTTGGCAGATTCTGCAAAGACAGGTGCTGCAACTACTATAATTTCTGGTCTTGCATTGGGTTATTCATCAACTTTACTTCCAGTATTGTTTATATGTGCAGCTATTGGAATTGCTTATTCTCAAGCTGGACTTTATGGTATTGCAATAAGCGCTGTTGGAATGCTTTCTACATTGGGTATTACTTTAGCAACAGATGCTTATGGTCCAGTAGCAGATAACGCTGGAGGACTTGCAGAAATGGCAGGACTTCCAAAGCAGGTTCGTACACGTACAGATGCACTAGATAGTGCAGGAAATACTACTGCTGCTATTGGAAAAGGGTTTGCTATAGGTAGTGCAACTCTTACAGCTCTTGCTCTTTTCTCTGCATTTAGTGAATCGGCAGGGCTTTCTTCAATTAATCTTATGAATCCTATGACACTTATAGGATTACTTCTTGGAGGTGTGCTTCCATATGTTTTCTCTTCTATGACTATGAGTGCAGTAGGACGAGCAGCCTTTGCAATGATTGAAGAAGTACGAAGACAGTTTAAAGAAATTAAAGGACTTATGGAGGGTAAAGCAGAAGGGGACAGTGCTCGTTGCGTCGCTATTGCAACAGATGCTGCAATAAAAGAAATGATGCTTCCTGGTCTTATAGCAGTTGCATCTCCCATAGTTGTTGGTTTTGTTCTTGGTACAGAGGCACTTGGTGGAATGTTAGCTGGTTCTCTGGTTAGTGGTGTGCTTCTTGCTGTTTCTATGGCAAATAGTGGTGGAGCTTGGGATAATGCTAAAAAATATATAGAAGCAGGTAATTTAGGTGGTAAAGGAAGTGAGTGTCACAAGGCAGCAGTTGTAGGAGATACCGTTGGAGATCCTTTCAAAGATACATCTGGACCATCTATTAATATTTTGATTAAGTTAATGACTATAGTCTCTGTTTTGACGGTTGGGCTTTATAGTGCTCAGGGAATAATTGGATTGTAGAGTAATAGAATATTAGAATAATAGAATACTGGGGATTCAGATGATTCTGGTTCCCAGTTTTTTTATTATTTATTATGTTTTATTTTCGTTCAGTCACTTGCGCAAATGACTGAATGAGATTTTGTTTATTAAATAAAATCTCTGGCGTCACCCAGAGGAATTCTTTTATATTATTGCCGGTAGGGTGACGCTAGGTGATTGTTCGGAAAAGACCTAACAATCGTATCTTATTTATATCAGAAAGCTGATTATATTCAATTATTTGATAGAGATTCTTCATATAGTTGATATTTCAATATCAACATTATTCTTGCATTTTATCCTATTTTGAGTAGAATATTTAGCGGGCTTCCTCTTAAAAAGAGATGCAGAAGCAAACCCCCACAAACCTTCTGCCAAAATTGCCCATTTTTTGTATGAATCCTTCTGAAAAAAGTATAACAAAGAAAAATAAATTGCCCGTAGGTAGATGCGCAGTAGACCCAAAGAATACTAAGTTTATAATTGTTACAGGGGGTGTTTGTAGTAGTTTAGGAAAAGGAATAGCCACTGCATCTATTGGTGCAATATTAAAGGCGGCTGGACTTAAGGTATTTGTTCAGAAATTAGATCCATATTTAAATGTAGATCCTGGAACTATGAGTCCATTTCAACATGGTGAAGTGTTTGTTACAGACGATGGAGCAGAAACAGATTTAGATCTTGGACACTACGAAAGATTTATAGATGAGCCAATGAGTCAGCTTTCAACTATGACAACTGGAAAAATATATACAGATGTACTCGCTAAAGAACGTAGAGGAGATTTTCTTGGTGGTACTATTCAGGTTGTTCCGCATATTACAGATGCAATAAAACAGTCTATGCAAAATGCAGCCGTAGAAAGTGGTGCAGATATTATGATGGTAGAAATTGGAGGAACAGTTGGAGATATAGAAGGAGAACCTTTCTTGGAAGCTATTCGCCAAATGAGATCGGAAATGGGCAAGAAGCGTATTTGTCATGTACATTTAACACTTCTTCCTTACCTAAAAGGATCTAAAGAATTAAAAACAAAGCCAACACAATTATCTGTTCGTGAACTTCGTCGTATTGGCTTACAGCCAGATATGATACTCGCTCGAGCAGATAGAAGAATACCAAAAGAGCTACTAGATAAAATAAGTGCGTTTTGTGATGTTCCTCGTAAAGCAGTTATACCTGCACAAACAGTAAGTTCTATTTATGATGTTCCATTAAATTTTCAAAAGTATAATATTGCAGAATTTATTGGAACTCAGTTAGAGATGGGTGAACTAAAGCCAGATATGAATGAATGGGAGAGGGGGCATGAAAGACATGAGAAATCATCTAATGCAAGAACGGTATCTATTGCACTTGTTGGAAAATATACCAATTTAGAAGATGCATATTTAAGTGTTATAGAGTCCATAAAAGCTGCTGCTGTTCATAATGGCAAGAAGGCAGAAGTAGTATGGATAGATTCAGAAAAGCTTGAAAAACCTGCAAAAGGATTATCAAAAGAAATTAAAGATGAACATATAGAAGAGATGAAAAGGCTTGAAAAATGCAAAGGAATGGTTATTCCAGGTGGATTTGGTCTAAGGGGTATAGAAGGAAAAATTGTAGCGGCAAATTTAGCAAGAACGAAAAAAATTCCATACTTGGGTCTTTGTTTAGGTTCTCAAATACTTGCTATAGAATTTGCGCGTGCAAAGCTTAAAGATTCTAAAATTACAAGTGAAGAATTTGATGAGGAGGAAAAAATTCCATCTAGCAAATACCTTGTTCACTTTTTACTAGGCCAGCATAAAGGAAGAGCAAAAGGAGGAACTCTTAGACTTGGAGCATATACATGTAAATTAAAGAAAGGAACCAAAGCTTATGAGGCATATTCATCAAGAAATGCGCTTTCTGAGGATGATACTATTTCCGAAAGACATCGTCATCGCTATGAATTTAATAATGCATTTAGAAAGAAACTAGAAGATAAAGGTCTCATATTTTCTGGTGAATGGACAGAAAGCAAATTAATGGAAATTGTGGAGATTAAAGACCATCCATTTATGGTTGGCTCTCAATTCCATCCAGAATTTAAGAGTCGTCCACACAGGCCACATCCTTTGTTTTTTGCTTTTATGAAAGCCATCGTTAGGAAATAGAGTATTAGAATAATAGAATATTAGAGTATTAGTATGCCATTCAGTTATAATTATATTATAGATTTCTATTATTCTAATATTCGATTACTCTATTATTCTCCGTATGTCTCTTCTATCTTTATTTAGCGTTTCTCTTACTTTAAATAATCACACTATATTAAATGATGTTTCTTTTGATGTAGCGCAAGGAGAGGTAATAGGACTAATTGGTCCAAATGGATCGGGGAAAACTACATTATTCAATCTCCTTTCTGGTTTTTTAAAACCAACATCAGGATCAATCCTTTTTAAGGATGAAAATATTACAAATGTTATACCATCCAAGAGGGCAAGGTTGGGATTTGGAAGAGTATTTCAACATTTTGGAATTTTTAGAGATATGACGCTTGAAGAAAATGTTCGCGTAGCGCTAGAAGCGCTACCGCGAGATAAAAGAAAGGAATTAGGAAACATGGATGAACTAGTAGATGCAACACTAGATATGGCCTTGCTTAAACCTTATGCAAAAAAGAAGGCAGGTTCTCTTTCTGGAGGACAAATGCGATTACTAGAAATTGCTCGCACTCTTACAAGTGGCAAAGAATTATTTTTACTAGACGAACCTACAGCAGGAGTTAGTCCTAAAATGACACATCAAGTAGCGGATATGATTTCTAAGCTAAAACAGCAGGGAAAAACAGTATTAATAATTGAGCATGATCTTCCATTTATTGCTCAGATTTGTGACAGAGTAATTGTGTTAGACGTTGGGAAAGTAGTACTTAGTGGAAATCCTACAGAAGTTAGAGATTCTGAAGAGCTAAAAGAGATATATTTTGGATAATTTAACTAATTTTATGCAATTCCTAGCAAATGGACTAATCGCCGGCTCTCTAGCTGCATTAATAGCTGGGGGGCTTGCTTTAGTATATGGAGTTCTTGGAGTGTTTAATCTTGCCCTTGGGCAAATGGTGCTTATTGGCGGTTATGCCACATGGTGGCTGTATCAGGTTGTTGAATTACCTTTTATTATTAGTGTTTTTGGTGGAATGGCTATTGGAGCATTGGTAGCTTGGATTTCATTTGAGATTTTTGTTAAACCGTTTTACAAGAGACATGTCTTTCTTCCTCTTGTTACAACTATTGCACTTAGTATGATATTGGATGGAATAATATTATTGCTTTTTAAAGAACGTCCAAGAAGTATTTTGCCGAGCATGAAACGCATGATGGAGTTTGGAGGTGTTAGAATAAGTACAGAACAAATTTCTTTGATATTATTTACACTTGTTTTGCTTGTCTGTTTTGCATATATATTACATTCAACTGCTTTTGGAAGACGTATTCGTGCTGTGGTACAAGGAGAACATACTGCAATTAGTTTGGGTATATGTGCTCCATCTTTGCATTGTTTTCTTTTTATTATGAGTGGTGTTTTAGCTGCATGTGGGGGAATATTTCTTGGAATAGATCAAAATATAACACCTACTTTAGCTTTCCCTATTACCATAAAAGCATATGCAGCAATAATTGCTGGAGGCAAAGGTAACTTTTGGGGGGCAATTTTCTGTGCGTATTTAATAGCATTTATAGAGCAGTATGCAATTGGTATTCATTGGTTTGGTTCTTTTTATATTCCTGCAGGGTATCAACAAGTAGTTGCTTTGCTGTTTATAATCACTTTCTTATTATTCCGTCCGTACGGTCTTTTTTCATCTGCTTCCCGTAGAGCATGAGTTTCTTTTTGCACATTCTTATATTAATTGGCTATTGTCTTCCAATTGTACTTGCATTCAATCTTATTTTTGGGAAAGGGAAAATACTCCATTTTGGTCCTATGGGAGTATCTGCAGCTACTAGCTATGCAATATTTGTTGTTTTAATGAATACACATAGTTTTTTATTGGCAATACTTTTTGGGTTACTAATTAGTATTTTAATTTCATTATTTTTTAGCTGGCTTTCCTTAAGGCTAGAACAAGATAGCTTGGGAGTAATGTCTCTTGCTGTTCATCTTACAATTATTGTAATTATTACAAATTGGACTTCTGTTACATGTGGCGCACTTGGAATACCAAAAATTCCACGTCTTAGTTTTATGGAGAGTATAGAAATGTTTGCACTTGTAACTACTATTTACTGTGCCATATTTTTATATTTTTTATATAAAGTAGATAAAAGTAGTTTTGGTAGAAAGCTAGAAGCTCTTGCAGAACATAGTTGGCATGCCAAATCACTTGGAATAAATAGGGCGTATGTTCATGCAATTGCTTTTCTTATTTTAGGATTTGCCCATGTATTTGGTGGATTTTTTGCATATACGTACTTACGCTTTTTAAATACTCATGAATTTGGGTTTCAGTCACTAATATTTATAGTTATGGCAGTTGTAGCCGGTAAGCCAGGTAGTTTTAAAGGTGTTACTTTAGCCGTAATATTACTTATATTACTTAAAGAAGGTATTAGATTTATTCCTTTGGCTCCTGGAATACTTGGTCCAGTTCGCCTTATTACATTTGGTATTATATTATTTGTTGCAGTATGGATAAGGAGGGATACATTGTTTCCGCAGGAGAGATTGGTTTGAATAATAGAATAATAGAATATTAGGTATTTTTCATACGACATGCTTTTATTAATCCAGATAGAAGTCTTCCAGTATTTTCTAATGATTGGATTGATTTTTCTAAATCAGTCTTTTGAATAAAATTTAAACGAGATGCTATAAGTAGAAATGCTCTTACTTCATGGCATTCTCCTCTAGCTATCACATATTTGTTTGCTTTATCTGGATAAGTATATCGTCCAAATCCTTCAGCTATATTTGCCGCAATACTATTTGCAGATCTTCTAACTTGAGAAGTTATTCCATATGTTTCTTCTTTTGGGAACGTACTGGTTATTAAATATATTTCTTCTATTAGATTCATTGCACTTTGCCATGCTTTAAGATCTTCGAATGATTTCATCAATTAATAATTGGAAATAGGTGTACAAATATACACCATATATATTATCTCTTTCAAGTGACACTCTATTATTCTATTATTCTAATACTCTAATATTCTTCAAACAATGAACTTATCTCAGACCATCCTAAACGTAGAATTCAATAACCCCACAGTGCTTGCTTCTGGGATTTGGGGAATAACTGCTTCAAGCTGGAGAAATGTTGCTAAGAATGGCGCTGGAGGCGTAACTACAAAATCTCTTTGGATTAAAGAGCATAAAGGGCATAAAAACCCAACTATAATATCTTCTGAACACTGGACGCTAAATGCAGTAGGTCTTCCAGATGCAGGACCTGAGAAAGCTCGTGAAGAAATAGGAAGTTATATGGAAGATAAGCCAATTCCACTTATCGCAAATATAGTTGCGGGGACCACCGAAGACTTCATAGCTATTGCAAAAGAAATTGTTCCACTTGCTCCAGATTTTTTGGAGGTAAATATATCTTGTCCAAATGTAGAAGATGAATTCGGAAAACCTTTTGCATGCAGTGCACCAAATGCTGCCGAAGTAACAAAGAGAGTTAAAGAAGTTTCGGGAGATGTTCCTGTATTCATCAAGTTATCTCCAAATGCGTTAAGCATTGCAGAAGTTGCACTTGCGTGTGCAGAGGCTGGAGCCGATGGTTTTACTGCTATAAACACAGTTGGCCCAGGTATGGCTATAGACCTTAAATCGAGAATGCCAATTCTAGCTAACAAGGTTGGAGGGCTTTCTGGTCCTGCTATAAAACCTATTGCAGTTAGGTGCATAGCAGATATTTATAAGGCTACAGACGGAAAATTACCAATTATAGGCACTGGAGGTGTGTACACAGGTGAAGATGCGTTAGAACTGATGCTTGCTGGTGCAAGTTTAATTGGAATTGGAACAGCAATAAGTGATAGAGGACAAACAACATTTAAAAATGTTACCGACGAGATGAATGCGTGGTGTGAGAGTGAGGGGATAAAAGATATTTCTGAGATGATTGGAGGAGCTATAAAGAATTTTTAATTTATAATTTGAAATTTTAATGAATAAAATACCTCTTCAGACACGACTTCCAAAAACTTGTCGCATAGTTGATATAGTAAAGGAAACAGAGCAGGTTAAAACTTTTACATTTGATGTTTCGCTTGGGGCCGTGCCTGGGCAGTTTGCAATGCTTTGGATACCAGGAGTAGACGAAAAACCTTTTTCTATTGCATATGACGATGGAAAGAATTTTAAGGTAACTTTCTTTGCTGTTGGTCCTATGTCTACAGAGCTTTCAAAAAAGAAAATTGGTGATTTAATAGGAGTTAGAGGTCCGTTTGGTACGCATTACAAATGGGAAAAGGGTAATAAGCTTGCACTTCTTGCAGGTGGATATGGCGCTGCTCCTATGTATTTTGTTGCAAAAAAAGCAGGTGAAGATTGTAAGGAAATAGACATAATTGTTGGTGCACGTGGTAAAGAGCATCTTTTGTATATTAAAGAGCTTTCATCACTCCCAAATTGTACTTTGCACATAGCGACAGATGATGGGTCTGAAGGATTTAAAGGCTACAATGTACAAGTTTTGAAAAATTTAATTAATGACGGTAAATCTTTTGATAATATTTTTGCCTGTGGACCAGAAATGATGTTAAAGGCAGTATCCAATCTATCATTTGAGCATAAAATACCAAGTCAGCTTTCGCTAGAACGTTATATGAAATGTGGGTATGGGTTATGTGGTAACTGCACGGTAGATCCTCTAGGGATTCGTTTATGTATAGATGGTCCTGTGGTAAACAATGATATTTGTGTAAAAATAGAAGAGTTTGGGAAATATCATAGGGATGCGGAAGGAAGAAAGCATAAGTTTTAGATTATTTGATAATTTTAAGAAAATCCGAATCTTAAAATCCGAATTTGAAATTTAAATATAATTTTATTAAATAATTTTATTAAA
>DAOWDW010000086.1 GCA_030638845.1 Candidatus Peregrinibacteria bacterium
ATCCACCTAATCCTGATCCACCTAATCCTGATCCACCTAATCCTGATCCACCTAATCCTGATCCACCTAATCCTGATCCACCTAATCCTGATCCACCTAATCCTGATCCACCTGTGTCATCTGTTCCACCTGTGTCATCTGTTCCACCTGTGTCATCTGTTCCACCTGTGTCATCTGTTCCACCTGTGTCATCTGATGTAAGTTCGGAAAATAGTGATAGTAGTGAAGAAAATAGTGAGAGTAGTGATAGTAGTGAAGAAAATAGTGAGAGTAGTGATAGTAGTGAAGAAAATAGTGATAGTAGTGAGAGTAGTTATGAAAAATCATCTGATAGTTGGAACTCAGAAAGTAGTGGATGGTCTTCAGGTGAAGAACCTAATCCACCTGTGTCATCTGATGTAAGTTCGGAAAATAGTGATAGTAGTGAAGAAAATTCTAATGGTAGTGAAGAATCATCAGCTTGTGGCTGTACTCAAGATAGTGATTGTTATGATGGTGATTTTTGTACTATTGATGCGTGTATTGAAGATCCTGAAGGTGGCTACTGTAAAATTTGTATAAATGTAAATTTCTGCTTTGACCCTTCTTCATCTTCATCTTCTGTACAAACAAGTCCAGACTCCTCAGATTCTTCTGGTTCTTCTGGTTCTTCTGGTTCTTCTGGCTCTTTAGATTCCTCAGCTTCTTTAGATTCCTCAGCTTCCTCTGCTTCCTCTAGTTCTTCAGAGTCTTCCAGCTCATTAAGTTCATATGAATGTGAAAAGAACATCGATTGTGATGATGGGGAATACTGTACAGTTGATAACTGTATAGACTATAAATGTGATAATGAATGGTGGTGTTCTTCATTATCTTCATCCGATAGCATTTCTGATTTATCAACATCTTCTATTAAAAATTGCACATTCGATTGGGAATGTGATGACGATGACATATGTACAAAAGATGAATGTATAGATGGCTTCTGTGTTTATGAGAATTTGTGCTTTAGTAGCTCTTCTTTCTTGGTAAATTCTTCTGCATCATCTAATTGGTGCAATACTCACGAAGACTGTGAAGATGGAGACATTTGTACTGATACAGCATGTTTTAATAATACATGTTTTAGTGTTTATATTTGTTCATCATCAAATGGATCAAATGATTCTAACTCTTCTAAGATTTCTTGCACATCAGATTCAGACTGTAATGATTTGGAATACTGTACAAATGAAAGATGTATAAATGAAGTATGTGTATTCAATAACTTCTGTATAAATTCTTCACATAGTACCAATAGATCTAGAGCAAGCTGGGGCTTTGAAGAATGTGGAGATGGATTTATAGAAGGCAGAGAAGAATGTGATCTTGGACCTGGAAATGTTCCTTTAGGAACAATAGGAGGAAGATGTGCTTGTGACCCTTCTCTCTCTTCTTGTAGAGCAGCAATACAAGGACTTACTTGGTCTGGATGTATTTGGAGTTTTTGTGGAGATGGTGAAATTAATAACAACCTTGTATTTAGAGGCAACCGAGTAAATTATCAGTTGATCTCTGAAGAATGTGATGATGGCAATACTATAAGTGGAGACGGATGTACTGCTAACTGTAAAGATGAAGATACCTATGTTGCATCTGCAGATGTGTGTGGAGATGGAGTAATATCTGGAGATGAACAGTGTGATGATGGCAATAGAAGGGCTGGAGATAGTTGCAGTGCTAACTGCATGGTAGAAGCTGGATTCTGTGGAGACGGGATATTACAAGAATGGCTAGGAGAACAATGTGAAGAATCTCTTCATGGGAATTCACTTTCTTATGACTGTCGCTTCTGCCGATTTACATCTTACTCATGTGGAAATGGAATTGTGAATGCTGGTGAAGAATGTGATGAAGGCGATAAGAATGCAAACGAATCTGGAGCTATTTGTAGAGTAGATTGTTCCTTCCCAAGATGTGGAGACGGAATAGTAGATGTGGGAGAAGAATGTGATGATGGCAATAGAAAGCCTGGTGATGACTGTAATAATTTATGTAAAAGAGAAAAAAGAATTCTTGGAGAATCTTTAATTGATCCAAATTATGTGCTTGGTGCAAATGGATATAGAGGGGCAGGTGTAGAAATTGGCTTCCCAAGTCAGATACAAGGTCAAGTAGTGCCATTTCCAAATTATGCAAATACCAATGCACTGCCTTATCAATTGCCAGCAGAATATTTACAACCTTGGATGCAAGGGCAGGCTCCTGCAGGAGATACAGGACCAGCAGCTCTCTTAATTATGATTGGAGGAGCATCTGCAGGTATGGCATGGGTTAGAAGAAAAAAACGTAGAATGTAAAATACAGAATACAAAATATTAATTGATGATACATCTTGTGTCTATTTTTCGGATTTTAAGATTTCGGATTTCGGATTTTTCATCTAGTATAGATACCTATGGCAACTGCTACTCCTCAACCTCCATCAAAAAATAGAAATCAATGGCTATTAAGTCTGTTTCTATTCGTCGCTCTACTATTTGGAGCTATTTATACAATTACAAATCCTAAAAGAGAGGAAGATAAGTTATTTGCAAACGCCGCAGAGGTACCATTAAGTCAAATTACAAAGGGCTACAACAAAGAACAATTTACAAAAATACTTGTAAAAGACAATAAGGTATTTGCCATTTCACAAGACAATACCGCCATACAATCCTATAAAGAAACCTTAGATAGCGTAAGTACACTAGGATGGAACAATCCAGAAAATCCAACAATAGTTGAAATAGAAAATAGAGAAGCAACAAATCTCCTTATGGCAATACTGCCAGATATTTTATTCCTTGTTTTAATAATAGGAGGACTTCTGTGGTTGTTTAGAGGAATTGCACGTAGCCAAAGCAATGCAATGTCTTTTGGAAAATCTAGAGCAAGAATTGCAGATGCAACTCAAGTAAAAACACGATTTAAGGATGTTGCAGGAGTAGAGGAAGCAAAAGAAGACCTAGAAGAAGTAGTAGATTTCTTAAAATTTCCAAAGAAATATATAAATTTGGGAGCTAAAATTCCTAAAGGAGTACTACTTGTTGGTGCACCAGGTACAGGAAAAACACTTCTAGCACGTGCTGTTGCAGGAGAAGCTGGTGTCCCCTTCTTCTCTATAGCAGGTTCTGAATTTGTAGAAATGTTTGTTGGTGTAGGTGCTAGCCGTGTACGCGATTTGTTTACAAAAGCAAAACGAAATGCCCCTTGTATAATATTTATTGACGAAATAGATGCAGTTGGAAGACAACGCGGAGGAGCAGGCTTTGGAGGTGGTCATGACGAAAGAGAACAAACTCTAAATCAAATCCTTACAGAAATGGATGGTTTTGAGCAGGAAACAAATGTAATTGTAATTGCAGCTACAAACAGACCAGATGTATTAGATAGAGCGTTACTCCGCCCTGGGCGCTTTGACAGGCGCATATTTATAGATCGACCAGATTTAGAAGCGAGGAAGAAAATACTAAAAGTACATTCAAAGAATAAGAAAGTTTCATCTAATTTAAATTTAGAACAAATTGCAAAGCAAACTGTTGGACTAACAGGTGCAGATCTTGAAAATATAATGAATGAAGCAGCTATTTTTGCCGCAAGACGTAAAAGAAAAAATGTAGTTCAACAAGACTTGGTAGACGCAGTTGAAAAAGTAACAATTGGTCCAGAAAAGAAATCTAGAAAGCTAACAGAAAAAGAAAAGAAGATAACCGCATACCATGAGCTTGGACATGCAATTGTTGGCTACCAATGCCCAGAAAGTGATCCTTTGCATAAAATTTCTATAGTCTCAAGAGGTACAGCCCTTGGCGTAACATGGTTTTTACCAAATGAAGACCAATACACAACTTGCAAGGCAAAATTTTTGGATGAAATATGCGGATTACTTGGAGGTCGTGCCGCAGAAGAGATTGTATTTGGAGAAATTACAACCGGAGCAAGTAATGATATTGAAAGGGCTTCACAAATTGCACGAGACATGGCAATGCGCTTTGGCATGGGCGACGATAACTTAGGTCCAGTATCATATGGCGAAAAACAAGGAACAATGTTCTTAGGAGTAGATCCTGCAGTATCACGTAACTTTAGTGAATCTATAGCAAAGGAAATTGATTCTTTTGTATTAAATACTCTTAGATCTGAATATAATCGAGCTAAAGGTATAATAGAAAAGGAAAGAAAGAAGCTAGATTCACTCGCAGAAGTTCTTCTAAAAAAAGAAACCATGTCTCTAGAGGAATTTGAAAAAATATTTGTTGGTGAAAAGACTAGAAATAAGTAAAAAGGATAAATAATTGTTTATAAACCTGAATAAACTGCGATACATTCTGGACTTTATTCATGCTATACTTCCACTATGATAAACGCTCTGAGCCCACTAGACGGACGTTACGAACCTAAAATTCAACCACTCCGCATGTTTTTTTCCGAAGAAGCTTTAATTAAATATAGATTGATAGTTGAGATACTATATTTCCAAACTCTTTGTAATGAAAAATCTATTTCAGATCTTCCAGCCTTAAAGGTAAGTGATAGAAATAAATTAGATGCAATAATAGAAAATTTTTCAGAGGTCGAAGCAAAAAAAGTTAAGGCAATAGAAAAGAAAACAAACCATGATGTAAAAGCAGTGGAGTACTATTTAAAACAGCAATTCGAAAAAATACCTGCATTAAAAAAATATAAAGAATTCGTTCACTTTGGTTTAACAAGTGAAGATGTAAATAATTTAGCTTATGGAATGATGATTTCAGACGCACTCAAATTTGTTGTACTTCCTGAATTAAAAAAGTTGGATGCCGACCTTCGCAGATTATCATCTAAATGGAGAAAAGTTTCATTACTTAGCCTTACGCACGGACAGCCCGCTACTCCAAGTACTATTGGTAATGAGTTTGCTGTATTTTCAGATAGACTTAGCAAGCAAGTAAATAAAGTTAAATCATTTAAAATGGATGGAAAATTTGGAGGAGCAGTTGGAAACTACAGCGCTCACCGTGCTGCATATCCAAATGTAAAATGGGAAGCACTTGGAAATAAATTTGTTAAAAGTTTAGGTCTTACTCCCCTCTTAAATACTACTCAAATAAATCCGCATGACGACATTGCGCAACTTAGTGCAACGTTTAATCTAATAAATACTATCTTGATAGATTTAAGTAGAGATATGTGGATGTATATTTCTAGAGGGATATTTAAACAAAAGATAATCGCAGGAGAAGTTGGGTCTTCAACCATGCCTCACAAAGTAAACCCAATCGATTTTGAAAACGCAGAGGGTAATTTGGGGCTCTCTAACGCTCTCTTCACACACTTCGCGAACAAATTACCAATAAGTCGCTTACAACGCGATTTGAGCGACTCTACAGTCCAAAGAAACATAGGTAGTGCATTTGGCTACCATATCATTTCTATTTTATCGCTTAAGAAAGGGCTATCTAAAATTATGCTGAATAATAAGGCAACAAAAAAAGAATTGGATGCTCACCCAGAGGTTTATGCAGAAGCAATTCAAATGGTGCTAAGAAAGAATAATGTTGAAGGCGCGTATGAAAAATTGAAAGCTCTTACCAGAGGCGAAAATATTTCTAAAGCTGATCTTCTTGCTTTCGTAGATACTGTTGCGCTTCCTAAAACGGAGAAGGTAAGGCTAAAGAAGATTATTGGGTAGCTTGATTTGGTTGTAGATTTATAGGTGGAGAATATAGCTTATTTAAGCCAAAATATTTTTATAGTTAAACTAACTTGCTATTTAGTTTACATATCGTATATAATGTAAACTACTTTCCAAATATGAAGATAGGTGCAAATCAAAGGCAATCTCAGGGGTTTTCTGCATTTATACCTGAACATTTTCCACCAAAATCTGGATGGAATTTATCGCCACCTTTGTTACAAAAAGGAATAAAGGCAACTCAACTAATAGGTAAGCTAGATGGAATAACACAACTTTTACCCGATATAGACTTTTTTCTCCTGATGTATATCAGGAAAGATGCTGCTGACTCAAGTCAGATTGAAGGTACAAGAGCAACATTGGCTGATGCAATTGCAGCAGAAGCAAATGTTGATTCTAACCTGCCTGATGATGTCGATGATATATTACATTATATTGATGCACTTAATTATGGTCATGAGAGATTGGAACAATTTCCACTTTCTATACGCTTTATTAAAGAACTGCATAAAGAACTTATGACTGAAGCAAGATCTAACCATCACTCAAATCCTGGAGAATTTAGAACTTCTCAAAACTGGATAGGAGGAACTTCACCATCTAACGCAGCATTTGTACCACCGCCACCACATGAAATTAATAGAACACTTGGTGATTTAGAAAATTTTATGAGAAAAGAATCGTATATAAATCCATTAATCAAAATTGCACTAATTCATGCACAATTTGAAACAATTCATCCTTTTTTAGATGGGAATGGTCGAACAGGTAGGCTTTTGATAACATTTTGTCTATCATTGTCCGAACTTCTTGAACGTCCTGTATTATTTCTTTCATCATTCTTTCAGGAAAATAAGAAATTATATTATGAAAAATTACAGGGTTACCGTGACAATGAAGTAGAACAATGGATTGATTTTTTTCTCGACGGAATAATAGATACTGCAGAAGAAGCAATTAGCACTGTTCGACAAATTACCCACATTCGAGAAGAAGACATCCTTAAGATTCAATCCCTTGGGAAAAGGGAATCTGAAAGTTCAATTAAAGTTCTGCCTAGACTATTTGGTTTGCCCATAGTCAATGCTGCAAAGATTCAAGAATGGACTGGCTTTACTAGAGCTGGAGCAGGAAAAGTTATAAAAAGATTTGTTGAACTTGGAATTCTTGAACAACGTAATAAAAATGAAAAATATAGTCATTCCTATATATATAGAAAATACTTTGATGTTTTTTGAAATCACAAGAGCGAGAAAGTATCCTGATTACATACTACTCTTCTGAGTGCAATAAGACCCTATTAACCCAATAGTTTAGATCTTTTGTAGCAATATCTTAACATCTCCATTTTCTGGATCTATTTCTAATATATTGTTGATGTAAATTTTAGCTTTTTCTGTATCCCCTATTTTTATGTTTAAGACTGCAAGATTTTTAAGTGCATCTATATCTTTTGGATTATTTTCAACTACTATTAAAAATCTCTCTATAGCTTTTCTGTTTTGTCCTATATTTGAATATAAATAGCCTAAATTATATTGAGCCATCATTTTACTTGGATCTAACTCAACAGATTTTGTAATTGCATCTAAGGCACTGCTGTACTGTTGCAGGGCAATGTACGCAACTCCAAGGTTGTAATACGCACTTGCATTTGGCTTTATTTCTATAGAACTATTAAAAGAATTAATTGCTTTGCTTAAGTTATTTTCATCGTAAAAATCTAATCCAATTTTGTTATGTGCCAAATATGAATCATTGAATTGATAAATAACATTCCCAAAAAGAGTTGAATTATTTTCCCATATTTTCGCTTGGCTACTACTTAGAATAGAAAATGTAATTAATATGACAAATAATGATGATAATGCGACTTTTCTATATCTATTTAATAAAAACATAAAAGCTATTCCAACAATGTATAAAATTCCGATGGATGGTAAATATGCGTAATGGTCTGAAGCATAAAAAATATCTCCAGCCCTAGCGTAGTTAGTAAAACTTGGAATAAGAGCTATAAAAAATAGTAGTGATCCAAATAGCACCTCTTTGGTTTTTTTAACTGAAAGAATAACTAATACAATTAGTGCAATAATGGTAATAATTGGTAACAAAAAGTCTGGTGAGGTGATAGAAATTTGCTCGTTATAAGGATAAATAACCGAAAGATTTGTAGGTATAAAAAGTTTCTGTAAATAAAATGCAGTGCTTTTAAAGGCCATAAGTACAGAATCTAAATAACTTGAACTTGAAAGAACAGACTGCTTTCCAAGCAGTGCAACTACTCCAAAAATTATTGATATAACAAAGTACGGAATTTTTGTAATGAATGATTGTAAATTAATTTTTCTATTTTTTTTAAAATCTATAAGTAACAGAATAATTGGAAGAATTACTATGGAAACTTTAGAAAGAATCCCAAAAAGAAATAATCCTAAGCTTAGAAAATACCACTTATTATTTTTAATATCCTGATGATAAATGTAGGCAATAAGTGCAGATAGAAAGAAAAATGTGGATAACACTTCTTTCCTTGCACTCGCCCACATTACAGTTTCTGTATGAAGAGGATGAACGGCAAAAAGTAGTCCACAAAAAAGTGCCAACCAAGATTTTTTTGAAAGTAGGAATATTAACCAAACTACAAACAAAGCATTTAACGTATGTAAAATTATACTAGTTGTATGAAAAACTGATGGATTTAGACCACCAATAATGTGATCTAATTGATACGAAAGAAAAGTTACTGGAATATAAAGCTCTGGGTCTAAATGTGTAAATACCCATGCTATAGACTCTGGTGAAAACTCCTGTACTGCGGGATTTAAGTAAATAAGCGTATCGTCATCATAATTTACAAATTCATTTTTAATTGATGATCCGTATGTGAAAAAAGTAAGTGCAAAAAAAGATGCAATTAAGACTGCAATTTTCTTTTTAGATAATCCCATAAGAAATTGATCTTCCATGAGATTATTGTAGTGGAAAATAGGGTTTTCGAGAAAAACATTGAATAATTCATCAAGCTTTCATACACTCTTTCTGATCTTTTAGTACATTGCCCAGGTGGCGGAATTGGTAGACGCGCTAGCTTGAGGGGCTAGTGGGAGCATATCCCGTGGAAGTTCG
>DAOWDW010000041.1 GCA_030638845.1 Candidatus Peregrinibacteria bacterium
AATACAGGAAGTGTATCTACATCTTCTACAGATTTGATTGATTTCAATAATAGAGATAGTGCACAGACAACAGTTCTTTGTCCTGTGGATGAGGCAGACTTAAAACTAACCAAGAGCGGACCAGCTACTGTGCAACAAGGAGACACTGCCGACTATATTTTAACAGTTGCAAATCTAGGTCCAGATACAGCAACTAATATAGTTGTTAATGATATATTGCCAGCAGGAATGACATTTAATGCTCAATCTGATAACAGGTGTTCATTAAATCCTGTAAATTCAAATATAGTTGAATGTTCTTTGGCAACTCTACCAAATGGAAATAGTAAAGCATTCACTATTATTGTAGACATAGATCAAAATGCACAGTGCGGTATTCCACTTGTAAATAATGCCAATGCAACATCTGGTACATATGACCCTGATAATTCAAACAATATTAATAAGAGTGCATCTACAACTGTAGATTGTCCTACTGTAATTCCAGAAGCAGACTTAACTCTTATTAAGAGTGGTCCTGCAACTGTAAAAATTGGAAACACAATTTTATACTCTCTTACAGCATTTAACTACGGACCAGACACAGCAACAGGAGCAAAAATAACAGACAATATTCCTACAGGAACTACATTTAATACAACTCATAGTGATGGAATATGCTCAAGCTCTACAGGTAGCACAGTTACCTGTAACTTAAATTCTATTAAATCTGGAGAATGGAAAACAATATTTATAGCTTTTGATGTCTCTCAATCTATTGCTTGCCAAAGTACTATAGAAAACATTGCAAGTGTAGAATCTGCAGTATTCGATCCAAATACTTCAAATAACAACAACATAGCTTCGCCTACATCTGCTACGGTAACATGTGATCCTACAACGTTTAGTATTACCAAATCTGATGGAAGAACAACAGTACTAGCAGGTGAAACTCTTACTTACAGTATTACTGTAGAAAATACGTCTGATACAAATGCAACATATGTAACTGTTATAGATACCCTACCAAACAATTTAGAATTTCAATCTGCTAGTACTGGAGCAATAGTTTCTGGCTCCGGAAAAGTAATAACATGGGACAATCTTTCTATAGCAGCACATACAACTTCAACTTTAACTCTTAGTGCTCTTGTCCCAAATACATTAAATGCAGGAACAATAATAAGTAATACTTCAGAAGTATTTGGAGGACCTTCTACTTCAGATACAACAACTGTAGAAGATGTAGGTTCACCAAATGTAATAATTACAAAAGATGGACCTACAAGTGCTATGCCAGGAGATAGTATTGTTTACACACTTACAGTAAATAATACAGGAACAGCAAAAGCAGAGAATGTACGCGTAACAGACATTATTCCTGCAGGACTGGTTTATTCACCAGGGCTTTCAACCAACACATGTACACAAAATGGTGGAGAAGTTAAGTGTGAAAAAATCTCTCTTGAAAAAGGAAGCTCAGAAGTATTTACACTTATATTTGGAATCCCTAAGACTCAAAGTTGTAATAGTATAATTACAAATATTGGTGCTGTAACAACAGATGGAGCAAATCCACATGAATCTACTGCATATACTATGATTACATGTCCACCAACCCCAACATTCAGCATTTCTAAGACTGATAACAGAAGTGAAATAGATGTTGGACAAACACTTTCATACACTATTACTGTTACCAACACTTCAAGCGTATCTGCAACTGGAGTAACAATAATAGATACTCTTCCATCTAATGTAAGCTACCAAAGTGCAAGCAACAACCCAACAAGAAATGGAAGTGAAGTTAAATGGGAAAATATATTTATGAATGCAGGTGAAACACGAGTATTTACAGTTCAAGTAATTGTTAATACTGGTACTCCAAACAATACTGTTCTTACAAACAAGGCAGAAGTATTTGGAGGTCCATCTGCTTTAGACACAACAACTGTAAAAACAGATGACGATGATACTGGAGAAATAAATGTAGAAGTTTCTGATTCTCCAGACCCAATTTTGGTTCCTTGTGAAGATAGAATTGAGTACAGAATACGTATAGAAAACTCTTATAACACAAGTAAGTCTGTAGACATTGTTGCTACTATTGATGCAGATACAAAATATATTTCATCATCCGATGGAGGAGACGAAGAAAGTAATACTCGAATAGAGTGGGATAATGTAAGTATTCCAGGAAATGATGGATACAGAATAATAAGACTTACAGTTAGTGTAGATGAAATAGATGTTATAGATGGAGATACACTTCACTTAAACGTAACTGTAGATGGAGACAGTGACAGTGAAAGTACACGAGTAGATATAGTACCAAACTGTGGCGGAAACGAAGCAGGAACAATATCACTTACAAAAAGAGCAGACAGAAGTGAAGCTCAACCTGGAAGCATAATTTCATACAATATTACAGTTAGAAATACTGGAAACACTACAGTTGATGACTTAGAAGTTATAGATAACTTCCCTATTAGCGACATGACAATAGAGCGCGTAGAAGGAGGATCTGTAATTGGAAGTACTATTCAATGGAATATAACAACTCTACCTTCAGGAAGCTCACAAACACTTCATTACCAAGCAAGACTAAACAGTACGCTAACTCATGGATATGCAGTGCATAACTCCGTAGAAGCTCATTCACCAGATGCACTAAATATTCCTCAGGCAACTGAAACTGTACATATTATTAAACAGCTTCCTCAAACTGGATTAAATGACTATTCAGATGATGGTCAAGCGTTCTTAAGTGCTACAACTAAAGATAACCAACCAGCAAATACAACCGGAACAGCTGGAACACTTGGATTCATTGTTTGGACTAGCATTCTCTCTCTAGGTATGACAGCAGGCGGAATACTTGGAAGAAGATTTATATTCTAAAAGTAAAATAATAAAAGACTCCCTCTCGAAATAACTCGATTGGGAGTTTTTTATAAACGACTTAATACAAAATCTCTTACAATATCTGAAATATTATTCATTGATTTATTTATCTTATTTTCTTCATCTGGACTTGGGGTACTAAGTACCCAAGCAGAAAGATCTTCCCCATTACTTGGAGCGCCAAGGCCTATGCGCAGACGCGGAAAGTCATCTCCGTAAAGAGAATGAATAGATCTAAGTCCATTATGAGTACCTGGACCTCCTTTTTCACGCAAACGCAACTCCCCTACTGGCAAATCTATATCATCACAAATAATTAAAATATCTTCTGCAGGATTTAACTTATAAAAATCAACAACCCTATTAACCGAATTAATACTTAAATTTACAAAAGTTGTAGGCTTTAAAAGAAGTACAGAAGCATCTTCAATTATTGCCTCTTGCCCTGTAGCAAGAAACTTTTGTATATCCTTTTCTTCTGATTCTTTGTATTTCTCTGCAATGTTGTCTATTGCCCTAAAACCAACGTTATGACGAGTTTTAGCATATTGCTCTCCAGGATTTCCTATGCCAATAATAACAAATGATGGTTTCATAATTTACTCGTCAATATCTTCATCATCTTCAAATTCTTCTAACTGAACTTCTCTTGCAAGAACAGTAGCAAGTATTTCCTGAACATGCTTAGAATCCTTCAAATTTTTAGAATGCATGTACTCCTCCATATATTTCATAATTGCCATTTCAACTTTTCTAGGCTGACTTACATGATCTAACGTTATAGTATTTCCTGTAGATACCTTTTCAACACTAATTTCTCCATACCTTAAAATAGTGCTTGTTATGCCACAAATCTCATAACTAACTCCTTGAATATCACTATACAAAATCCTTGTAGACTGCCTATGAAACCAACCATGCCAAGCAATGTCAACAATCCCCTCACTAGAAATTAGCCAAGCATCTAAGTAGTAATCAAAGAAATTACGAAATAGCCAAATAAGAGAAAGCATAGCCCAAATTCCAACAATGCCTAAAGCCATTGGAGAAGCATAAAAACTTCCAAGCAAAAGTAAACAAAGGAAAAAAGAAACACTGGGCCAAAATAAAAATTTAAATCCAACAAGCCAATGCTTATGCACAATAAGGTGACACTCTTCATCATCTTCTAAGTGTTTTTTAAATAACCATTGATTTAACTTATCTTTCACAAAACGAAGTGTACCTTAGAAATATAATTTGTTCTACACCTTAAAAATTGCAATTTTAAGTAATAATAAAACAAAAGTATTTTCTCTACATAGTACTGAGATGCTACACTTCATTTAATGGAATTAATAAAAAAACATGGATTTCTGTACCACACTGCAGATGTTGTTCTAAACGTAATTATAATTATTGCCATAGTTGCTGCTATTAGAACTTTTTTAGTTTCTCCATTCCAAGTTGAAGGTAGTTCTATGATAAACACACTAGAAGATAATCAATACATAGTAATTAATAAATTGGCTTACCATATTGGGTCACCAGAAAGAGGTGATGTAGTAGTATTTAGACCTCCAAATGATGGCAAGAAATACTACGTAAAACGAGTAATAGGCATACCTGGCGATCATGTAATTATAAAAGATGGATTTGTTTTTATTACACCAAAGAATGACAATGAAGAAATTAAACTAGATGAAAAATACTTAAATGAAACAAATTATGGTCACACATATAAACATCCACCGCAACAAGAAGACACTAGAGAAACTCCTTTCGACATACCAGAAGGAAGTTATTTTCTTTTAGGAGACAATAGAAAAGGAAGCCAAGATAGCAGGACATTTGGCTCAAAAGATCCCAAACTTGCATCTGTACCAGAAGAAAACATAAAAGGGCGTGTGTGGTTTATTGCTCTTCCTATTAAGAAAATACATGCAATTAAGCCTCCAATGTACCATTTTTAATGGTTTAGGAAGCCAATTTATTAGTTAAACTTAAAGGAAATCTTCTTGCTTCCATATAAGATTTTGCTACACTATATAAGCCTCCGTGAGAGGCTTTTTTTAAAACTCTAACAATGCTTAAAATTTCACGTTACTTTACTGGCGCTTTAGAAGAATTACACCATGTTAGATGGCCAACAAGGCAACAAGCTATACGTCTATCCATTATTGTTATTGGTTTTGTAGCAATTTCTACAATAGTATTTGGCGCTATAGACTACATTCTCTCTCAAGTTGTGAATATTATTCTTTCTTCTGTTTAATTTACTATGGGAAAACAAGATCCCCGCGCAGGAAGAAATTGGTACGTTGTTCACACGTACTCAGGTTACGAAGATGCTGTATCCGAAGCTTTAGAGCAACGTATAGAATCTTTTAATATGAGTGACTATATATTTGACGTACAAGTACCAAAAGAAAAGCAGTTAAACTTTAGAAAAGGAGAACCAGTAGAAGAAGAAAAGAAACTTTTCCCAGGTTACGTACTTATAGATATGATAGTAACCGATGAAAGTTGGTACCTAATAAGAAACACTCCAAA
>DAOWDW010000004.1 GCA_030638845.1 Candidatus Peregrinibacteria bacterium
AATTGAGATTTAACATATGATTACTTTTGCTTCCTCCTCTCGCCCCGCGAAACCTAAAAGGCGAAGAGGGGTGATTGTCCCTATTATAATTGAGATTTAAAAAATTATGACTTACTCAGCAATTTTATTTGATTTGGATGGCACCCTTGTAGATACAATTTCTCTTTGGCAAGAAGCATATTTATCTACGTTAAGATCTGAAGGAATAGATATGGATATGGGTGAATTTATGGCACGAATTTATAGTGGTAATGCTCACTTTAATACTGTTTTTGCAGAACTTGGCTTTCCAGAAGACGAATGGCAACGAATTCGTAAAAAACGTGACGATAAATACTGCAAACTATTAAGCACAAAAGCTAAATGGATGGATGGAGCTGAAGATTTTTTAGATCAAATAAGAAAAAAATATCCAATAGGTATGATGACCGGCTCTTGGAAAAGTTACGTAGATGCTATGGATAAACCACTTGATGTTTACAGTAAATTTAAAGCAACTGTTACATGTGACGAAACACAGAATGGAAGAAGTAAACCCAAGCCAGATGGTCTTTTGCTACTTGCAGAAAAAATGGAAGTAGATCCTAAATCTTGCATTTACATAGGTGATCAACCATTTGATATAGACGCTTCGAATTCCGCAGGAATGACAAGTTGTTTACTTTGGCAAGAGTGGACTCCTGCAGGAATTGAGGGAGCAAAGATAGAAGTGAAGGACTATGAAGAGTTGATTGGTTTGTTAGAAATCTGATGATAATTTTCAATATGCCTAAAAATTGTCTATGTAAAATATACGAATAAACTGCGATACATTCTGGACTTTTCACTCTGCACTCCCCAACTCCTCCAACAAATTAACTAGAAACCAAGTTATTTGTTTAACATCTTTCATGTCTATCCATTCATCTGCAGTATGTACCCCACGAGCACCGTTTGCGTAATTTATGGTGTCTATTCCTTTGTTAGTTAAATCTCCTGCGTCACTACATGCTCTAGTAATTTGAGGAGAAGATATAATTCCAATTTTTTCATGTACTTTATGAATTAATTTTACCATTTCTCCTTCTGGATCATGATGATAGCCCTCTCTTCTTGCTGTGTACTGTAAATCTGCTGTTGGAGCATCTTTTCGACCAAGAGAAAACTTGTACTGAATACTATCTACAATTCGTTGATACTCTTCAAGCAAAGTTTCTGCATCTTCTCTTTTAAGCGCACGCACTTCACCTTCTACACACGCATATTCTGCGACCTTGTTTACCGCATCACCCCCTTCTATGTGGCCTATGTTTGCATACAACCCTTCGTTTATCTTTCCTTGAGGAAACTGTGCTACGCATGCAGCCGCCATGTGAATAGCGCTCACTCCCTTCTCTGCCTCAAAGGCATGAACTGCTTTTCCTTTAAACTCCACTTTAAAATTACGTTTAAATGGACCTGCAATTACAAATACCCCAGGGTCATCTGCTCTGTCTAAAAGCATTCCATGCTCTGCGCGAATATCCGTTTTATTTAGAGCTCGCACGCCTTTACCTCCTATCTCTTCTCCTACTGTAAAGAGTATATCTATTGGGGGAGTTGGTATGTTTTGTTCTTTTAAATATCTTACTGCAGTTAATACTTCAAATATTCCTGCACCGTCATCTGCACTAAGTATGGTATCTCCAGAACTGGATACTATATCGCCATCTCTTTTAACTTTAATCCCTTCGCAAGGCTGTACGCTATCTAAATGGCCTCCAAGAAGAAATGGATTTTTTCCGCTGCCTAAATACCCAATTAAATTCCCTGCAACATCTATACGAATATCTGCACCTAAATCTTGTAGCTCATTCTGAAGAAATATACGTATTTCTTCCTCTCCATCTGAAGGATTTGGAATTTCCAAAATCTGTACAAATAATGAATATTGACTCTCGATAAAGTGAGAAAATGTTTTTGGATACTGTCTCATACATGAAACATACCACGAAGATGCCTAGAAAGGTTAAATATTTCCTTAGTAAGAAGAGAAGATTCTACACCTTGCAAGACTTGGTGAGGTGATTGAATAGTAAGAATTCTATCATGTGGTGGAATAATTTCATGTTCAGGAGGAATTCCATGAATCACAATACCATTTGTACCAAGCGTGTCTGCGAGTTGGATTGAATCACTTCTCTGCTCCCAAATACCCTTTGCCTTTGGCATGTATAACCCCGGTGAAGCAACATGAGAATATTTTACCGACTTCGGACCATTTCGAAGAAGTATATGTGCACCATTGGTAGTGTTTCTATATTCTTCACTAATCTGTTGAGAGGGCATAGCAAGCGGAATACTGAGATGCGCCATAATATGCATACAAAGAAGTGGTATTTGCTTATTTAGTGATTGTGTAATGGTAATCATACTTGTGGACCCTTGTAATCTAGGATTAATTTCTACGATATATATATGATTTGAAACACTATCAACTAGAAAATCGATACCAAACCATCCCTTGTAATCTCTAGCAGATAATGCTGCACCAACTTTTTCTGTTAGAGCACGAACTTTCTTATGTATAAATTCTGGTAACTCTTTTGCTGCATCCCAATCATTGCCGCAATATGCAGCACTGTTTTCACTACATATTTTCGGACCGATAATCTGCAAAGAAACATCGGTTGTTATTGTCCCATCTGGATGGGCAACTGCATTAATATTTAATGATGGTCCATTAACAAATGGTGAAATTTTTACATTTTCATTACTCTCAATTCCTAGGTTGTAAAATTCATCTTCCGTTTTTGCAAGAAGTGTTCCCTTACCACCAGAATATATAGTATCAATACGCTGTACAGCGTATCCTGCACTTTCTTGTTTCCATTTATAATCCCCAAACCGTATTATAGTAGCTGGTAATAAAGCTTCGGGGCATACGCTTTCTATAAAATGCATCGCAGTATCTTTTCTTTCTAACTCTCCAATTATATTTGTTGATGGAGCAAATAGTTTCCAGTTATTAGTGGAACATGCTTTCTCAATTTCTCTGGTATTAACATATGGAAGAATAGCCCCTTCATAATCGCTTTCTTCTATAGCCTTCTGTACAGCTACGCTATTAAGAAGTTCTCCAATAGACGAAATATCCTCACCGGAATTTATAACTGGAAACAGGGCACCCGTGTTCTTAGAGCTTTTGGCTCTTTTTTGAGAAGCACAAAGTAGATTTGGGATGGAATCAAGATATTCCAATCCCAAACAATATGGAGATCGTTTCGTTGTGCGGACAACTAGTAAATTTTTTAATGCTGATATTAGCGAAGTTTTCGACACCATAGAATATTGAAAGGTATTTTCATGCTAACAAATTTTCCGTAGTCTGGCATGTTTTGTTAAAAAATCTATCTCTCTCGGATGAATAGGCGCGGATAGAATTAGACTTAATTCTCCTCCATCTTTCATATATTCCTTCATTTCTGAAAACGCCTGAGCATAAATTGCATCTCGCGTAAATCCTCCCAGTTTTGATGTGTCTGTTAAACCTCGTTTAACACGAAGTGTCATAGACCATGCTTCATTTTGAGATAATCCTTTTTCGATAAGTAGATTGTAAGTTTCACGGAAACTTGAGTTTTGAGCAATCTTGACTGCAAAGTGTCTTAAGAAAATTCGATAGGGTCCTTCTGGATTTTCTAAGAAACAAGCTACTCCTTCTTCAAAAAATCGTCCTGCGACAGTACCAATATGAAGAAGTGGCTCGGTTTGTATTCTGCCATTTGCACTTCTTAGAACATGCACACCTATTTCGTGGTGGGTTAATTCTTCTAGTTCTTTATTATTGATGCTGATGCCTTTTTTAATCCTAATTGCTTTCTCTGGATAACTGACCATCATTCTACTTGAGATGTTATCGACTATTTCCACTGTCCAACCTTCTATATTTAAATCTTTTAATTCTTTTAAAAATCTTTTTCTTATTTCTTCCGCATCTATTTTATTATTATCTGATTTTTCTTCGATGGATATTTGATAGTCTAAATCTTTATATGGAAATACTTCCTGTGAAATCCTTGAAAATTTCTCATCATCTCCTATTGCTTGCAAAAGAGATGTAAGGCCTTCTGTAAATTGAATTCGATCCTTATAAAGTTGATCAATAGGATCATCGACAGCTACATTTAAAGGAATAAAATTTGGGATATTAATTAATTGATACTTGAATATTGGATTTTCTATTTTTCCTCTTAAGAAAGCCTCTTTCTGGTCTTGCTCATTTGTTGGATGTAACCATTTTGAGAAATCAATCAACTTTTCTTGTGCTTTTACAGCATCTACTAGCATTCGCCTAGAATTTAATTCTCCTATCTTCATTGTTCTATTGTACATACGCCATCCTCAAGCTTGAAACATATAGTACTAAATTTGCAAACAGTAACGGAGGAGG
>DAOWDW010000026.1 GCA_030638845.1 Candidatus Peregrinibacteria bacterium
ATCTTTTGTTGTTTCTCCTGTACAAGATTTAGCAAACTTTACAGTTAAATTTAAATACTTATTTAAAACTGGCAATAAAGGCTTTTGACTAAATTCAGGATTTATTTCTCCTTTTGGTCTTCCTTGATGAGAAAGTAAAATAAGAGAACCTCCATTCTCCAAAATATAATTCATACTTGGAAGCATGGCCTGAATTCTAGAATCATCTGTAACTACCCCGTTCACTATTGGCAAATCAAATCCAGCCCTTAAAAGTACTTTTTTCCCTTTTATATCTACATTTTCCAAAGTTTTTTTTGAAAGTTGATCAATCATAATGGTAAGCATTGTACTTGATGATGAGTCACCTCTCAATTTTTCTAAAAATATGTAAGGCACAAGACGCTAAACGCAAGAATTTCTTATAAATTATGTCTTGAATCTTAATTCTTACTATCTACAAACATTAAAATCTTATCAACCGAATGATCATCAAAAAAATATCCAATCAAAACTCCTCCCCTATTATAAATAAATGATGCTTTCCCAGCTTCTTTAGAAGCTAAATCAATAACATCTAAATAAGGTAAAACTAATTTTTGAAGATTTGGTGAAACAATATAAGCTCTTCTATCAAACAAAAACATATCACTAAAATGTACTAAAAGATCTTTTTCTTTAACGTTATACGAATCCATAAATGCATCTATCCCCTTCTCCAAAAAATACTTATTCCATTCTTTAAGTATTTCAGATTTTTTTGGATGGGCTCCTAATATTCCAAATAATTCGCGAGATGTACTTTGACAAGGTTTAGTCATACTTAATGATAAGAAATTTCGGATTTCGAAATTCAAAATTCGGATTTTTACACAACATAACTATACTATAATACAGCTAATTATTATTAATGCCTTCATGTTAATGTATTTCTATCCAATAATCATAATTACAATAGTATCTTTTATACTTAGCATTGCTCTGCACTTTGCAGCCATATTTATTTTTCCGACTGTTGGATTACTAGATTTTCCAGAAAAATATGGACTCACGAGAAAAAGAATCCCGTACCCAACAGGAATAATTTCAGTTTTGCTTTTCCTTATTATTTTTTCATTATTTCAAATATTTCTTTACGAGAATTGGTCAATACAAAATATAGGAATTATTGTTGCTGTAATACTTCTATTTATTGTTTCTTTCATAGATGACAAGTATGAAATAAAAGCATCTCTAAGAATATTTTTTCAAATTATTGCAGCACTAATAGTTTTTGCAGCAGGTACACGTATATTCTCACTTACAAATCCACTTGAAAACGTAACTGGTTTTCCAGTTATACCATTAGATACTTTTGTAATACCTTGGCCCGCATTAAGTGATCCTTCAATTGTTGGTGCCTTATTTACAATTATCTGGTTAGGCATAACAACAAATGCTTTAAATTGGTTTGACGGAATACCAGGACAAGTATCGCTTGTTTCTGCAATAGGCTTTCTTACTATTGGAATTCTTTCAATTTCTACAAGAATAGATCAGCCAATACTTGCAATTCTTTGCTTTTCCCTTTTTGCAATTGCAGGTGGAGGTTTCTTTTTTGAATTTCCTAAGCAAAAAATATTACAAGGAGACACAGGGGCAATGTTTTATGGATTTATGCTTGGAATAGTAACAATTTATGCTGGAGGAAAAGTTGCAACTGCATTCTTAGTTTTAGGTATTCCTCTAATAGATTTTATTTTAGTTTTAAATAGAAGACTTATAAAAGGAATACCAATATTTAAAGGAAATACAGAAAACGAACACCTTCATCACAGATTACAGAAAAAAGGATGGAGCCAAGGTCATATTATTTTACTTACAGCATCAATTGGTTCTGCATTTGGGATTTCTGCATTATTTTTCACAACTTTTGAAAAATTAATAGCAGCTGTGTCTCTGTTTATGGTAATGATTGTATTGTCTATATATACGGAAAAATAGGTAGAATAATTGAATAATAGAATATTAGGAAAACTATTTAACAAAAATTTAATATTAAATCCCTATTATTCAAATATTCTATTACTCTATTACTCAATTAGAAGCAACAAGTTCTTCATACACCATTGGCTTGCTTTGATTCGTAAATGGCTTAGCCTGCAAAATAATAGTTCTTCTTCCTCTCGGTAATATGTAAAACGTAGCTTCACCATTTATAAAATCTAATCTCTTTAACATATCGGGTTTAAACTCTGCTTCACCATATCCTGTTCGTAAATATATATCAGATGAAAGATTTGGATTTATCACAGTATGTCCATTTTCATCTAAAAGAGTAACTATTACCTTTTCCCATTCTCTTCCTGAATAACTTCCATCATGATGAAAGGAAACATTGGATACATTTGAAGAACCACTATTTACATTTATTGAATTATTAGAAACATTAACCTTCTCCTTAATTGAAGAAACAGAATCCTTGCCATATCTTGCCCTAAGTAATCTTTCAGCAATCCGCTTCTTTCTTGCATCTTCCACTCTCATAGATCTAGACAATTTACGAACTGAAGATGGAGCTATTACTTGATTAGATTCATTATCTTTTTCAGATAAAATAGAAATTTCTTTAGGCTGGTCTAAGTTTATTGCAACAAGAGTTGTTGTTACCCCTCTTGATTTCATTCTGTCTAATTTTCTTTGTTCTACAGATGAAAGTAATGTTTTTGGCTTAGAATCTTTTTTAGCAATAACTGTATTGTTTACTGCAGAATAATTTGCCTGAACATAAAGCATAGGACTAATTGTATATTTAGATACTCTTTCGCTATGAAGACCTGCATTAACTGCTTGTACAGTTGTCATACCTGCAGATTTTTGTTCTTCTACGGTAAAGGGCCAATATGGATGCCAAGGAGCATCTTCTGTATCTATTTGAAAATGTAAATGAGGTCCGGAAGCAAAACCAGTTTGACCGGAAGTACCTATTTCTTCTCCTTTTCCAACAATATTTCCTGCAAACACCATTGTAGTATTTAGATGGGCATAAGCAGAATACAATGTAGTAGTTTTCCTTGGATTTCTAGGATCTGGAACATTTGGATGACGAATAACAATAGCATTACCAAATCCTCCACCAGACTTAACTTCATGAACAATACCATTTGCTATTGAGCGAATAGGGGTACCAATAGGAACTCTTATATCTACACCAGGATGACCTCCAGAACCTTCTGCTTCTCCAGTATATGTTCCCATAAATGAAACAGAATAATGTACAGAATTAACAGAAGTAGATTTCGTATATTTTGGTAAAGGCACAAAAGCATCAGAAGGAACTTGTCTGTAAGTATGACTTATTGGATTTCCTCCATATGAATTCCAAAGTCTATAGTTTGGTACTTTTTCTATAGGAGAAACTGTCCCTGTATATACAATTTCTTCACTACCAAGAACAGATGCCCAAAATAAATACCAGCCATGTTGACCAACCATATTCCCCATTACAAAAGCAAGAAGAGATAAAGTTGCTATCCAAAATGAACTTCGTTGACTAACATAGTAAAGTGGATGCGGTTCTTTTTTCGCATCAAGTGGCCTAAGGCTAAAGCCGAACTTACGGCGACTTACAATTTTGGTCATTAGATTTGTATTTATTTCTATACTATTATAACATTTTTAACTAGTTACTGCAATGTATGAAAAAGTCCAAATTTGGCTTCCAGATGCTAAAAAGACACGAAAGTGCGGTTTTTCACTATTTAATACAATATACAAACCTGTAGATATACTACTTAAAGGTGAAATAGGAGCTGGAAAAACAACATTCTTACATGGCTTTGCTGAAGCTTTAGGGGTAAATGGAGCTGTACGAAGCCCAACATTTGCACTTGAAAATAGGCACAATACAAGTAAGTGGGGAGAATTATTACATATAGATTTGTACAGATTGGATGAAAATAAAGCTAAAGAACTTTATGATCAAACAGAAGATCATGAAGGAATAAGATGTATAGAATGGGCAGAAAGACTTAAAAATATAGATATTGAATCAATTATTATTGAATTAGATGACAGGAAAGATAACAACGGAAGAAATTTAAAAATAATATTTAATGATGCATTACTCCCCTCTTTAGAAGAAATTAAATCTTGGAGAAAGAAATTTGAACTACCAGAAAACGTTTGTAAACATTGCGATGCCGTTGCTGAAGTATGCAAAGAAATTGGAGAACAATTTATAAAAGAAGGATACATAATAAGAATAAATGCAATTATAAAAGCTGCCTTAGTACATGATTTATTTAGATTTGTAGATTTTAAAGCAGGTGCATCTCATGATAGAGACGAAATCATACAACCTAAAATATGGGAAGAAATTAAGGAAGAACATCCAGCACAAAAACACGAAGAGGTATGTGAAAAGTTTTTAAAGAAACAAGGCTATAGAGTTTTATCTGAAATTGTAAAAACACACGGTGTTAGATCTTTGCCATATAATCCAATGACAATAGAGCAAAAAATTCTTTTCTATGCAGACAAAAGAGTAATTTTAGATAAGAAGGTAACACTAAAAGAACGATTTGATGATTTTGTTACAAGATATGGAGACGGAATTTGGACTAAGCACGCAGAAAAATGGTACGAGCAAGCAAAAGAGATAGAAGAAGAACTGAATAAAATGAAATAAATAAAAGAAATAAAGTAAATAAAATAAATGGTGGAAAATATTTTCGCACTTCTTTCATTTCTATAATCGCCAAGGCAAAAGTTCATCCATTAATATATTTCTTACCAAAACATTATCTACATGCATAACTTCAGCAGAAACTACTAAAAGAAATAATGAAATCCCCACAAATGAAAAGCATAGCTTATCTAGCTGGCTCCAGCCTTTGTTTAACCTTGGATGAGTTTGTTCTAAGTAGTGATGAATATGTGAAACAATTTTTAAAAAATGATGTAGAATCTTAATTTTTGGAAGAAGAATTGCAACAGTTCTAAGAACAGACATTTCTGCTCTCATAAGACCCGAAACACTTGCAACACCAATGCTATGATGCAAATAAACTGCAAAAACCAAACCAACCATAAGTAAAGTAACATCTAATAAACTTTCTCTAACTGTTGCCTCTATTGTTAATCGCCAAGAAAAACCATGTCGCTCTCTATACTTAATTATATCTAAAGCCATATGCAACAATACTAAAAAGGCAAAAGCACCTAAGTTAAGCATTGCAGCAACTATTAAAGTAAGTACAAGATATCCTGCATGAAATGCAGGTAAATCATCATGTACGTAGGCAAATGCCTTTACAAAAGTAATTGAATGAGACATATTTTTATTTATATGTATATATATTATAAAATATTTTAAGAATAAAGTCTAGCCCCAACTTCTATCACCTGCAAGAAACACCCAAAGAGTCTGATATAATGATTTTGATGACAAATGATGATTACGTAAAAAAAATGCAGGCACAAGACGAAATGACGGAAGAAGAACAAAAAATAGCTGGAGCGCCAATACAAGGAAACATTTCAAATGAGCATAAAAGCTTTGCAGAAACTCTTCTTTCACTTATTAAATCTGGAGAAATTGATCCTGAAGATAATAAATCATTTTTAAACATAGAAACATACGAATCACTAGATGAAGACTGGAAAGATAAAACTGATCTCTCACTTGTAAACATATCTCAACAAATAAAACTAATTGCAAATTTATGTAGCCTTCCAAATTTTTCAATTGATTCTCCACAACTACAGACAATGGTAGAACAATTATGGCAAATGAAACAAAAGATAGAAGAAAAGCATGATGTATTTAAGTTTTAATATAATTACTAAGCTATTAGCTGTGAGCAATTAGCTATCATTTAAAGAAAGCCAATTTATCCTATCATCTCCTCTCCACCACGTCATCTGTCTTTTTGCATATTGTCTAGATTTAGCAGAAATTTTTTCAGATAACTCTTTCATAGGAATATTCATACCATTTTTTAAAAAAGAATAAATTTCTCTATATCCACAACTTTTCATTCCTGGATCTTTCTCTGTATATCCCATTTCTATCAATTTTTCTACTTCCTTTATCCAACCAGAATTTAGCATTGAGTCTGTTCTTATATTTATTATTTCAACTAAATCGTTTCTTTCTTTTTTCATACCAAAAATTAAAGTATCAAATTTTTTGTTATTACCAGTTCTTAATTCCGAATTTGGAACAGCTGAAGATTTTGGGGTTTTTGTAAGCTCATGAATTTCCAATGCCCGAATAAGACGTGGCATATTGTTTTGATGAATTTTTTCAGCAGTTTTAGGGTCTACCCTACATAACTTTTCATAAAGAGATTTGCCGTTATCCTTTTCATATTCTTTTATAAATCTATCTCTAATTTCTGGAGTAGTACTAGGAGCCATACTCAAACCATCAATTATCGAACTTATATAAAGCATAGAACCACCAACTAAAATTGGGATTTTCCCTCTATCAATTATATCTTCTACAACTTTAGTTGCTTCTATTTGATACCAACCTGCAGTAGATTCTTCATTTGGATCTAAAATATCAATTAAATGATGAGTTATCCCCTGTTTTTCTTCTTCAGTTATTTTTGCAGTACCAATATTTAAGTACTTATAAAACTGACGTGAGTCTGCATTTACAATTTCTACATTGCCAATGTGTTTAGCTAGCTGAATTGAAAAAGAAGTCTTTCCACTGGCTGTAGGACCCAATACTACTAAAAGAGGTCTTTTAGAATTTTTTAGATGAGTAGAAATTAAGGATGCCGAATCTGCATGTAAAGTACTCATAACATGACTATTGTGCCATAATACTAATATCTTGCCCACTGCCGAAAAAAAGTAAAATACGGTATTATGTATATGAAAATATAATTTCTTTATTACCAATTTAGCAACCCATGCACCCTAAAATACAATCAATTGCAAAAGGAATATCCGATGGCAAAGTAACGCCTTCAAATACATTAATACCAACTGTAATAGAAAAAACACAGTTTGGTGAACGTGTTTATGATATATATTCTAGGCTACTTGAAGAACGAATTATTTTCATGGGCACACCCATAAATGACGACATGGCAAACAGTATAATTGCTCAACTGCTTTTCTTAGAAAAGCAAGATTCTAAAAAAGATATTACTCTTTACGTAAACTCTCCAGGAGGGCAAGTAAGTTCTACTCTCGCAATGTACGATACCATGCAATACGTACAACCAGATATTTCTACAGTTTGTCTTGGAATGGCAGCTAGTGGCGGAGCGATAATTTTAATGTCTGGAGCTAAGGGTAAACGTTTTGCATTAAAACATTCAGAAATTATGATTCACCAACCACTTGGTGGAACAGAAGGGCAAGCAACAGATATTGCAATACATGCAGACCACATAATTAAAACTAAAGATTTACTAAACGAAATGATTTCTAATCATAGTGGTCAAGATATTGAAAAAGTAAAAGTAGATACAGAAAGAGATAAATTTATGAAAGCTGATGAAGCACTTGCCTATGGATTGATAGATAAAATTATTGAGAAGAAATAAATATAAAAAAAGCCTTCTAAATTTAGAAGGCTTTTTAAGTTCAAATATTTATTTTTCACTACCAGAATCACCACACTCTACCGTTTTAATAACCAAGAAAGCAACAAGCATCCAAATAAATGCATTTATTGCCATTGGCATCATTTCTCCAAGCGTAACAGCAGAAAGAACTGGCTTTAATAGCATTCCAACAGGAATGGAGCCAAGGGCAATTCCAACTAACCAAGCAGAAACTTCCATAAACATACCAAGTGCAACCAACGCTCCACCAACAATCATCAATCCAGGAAGAATATATGCCCATAAATTACCAAGTGGCTCTAAGGCACCGAGACCATCTGAAGACATACCTTTAAAGCCATCAAGTGTCATATAATGTATAAGACCAACTAAAAGCAATGAAACTCCAAAACTAATTCTTGTACAAAAAGCTATTACTCCGAGTGGAGATTTTGGAAAACATATAGATTTCATATAATAAGGGGGAAGGAAATTTTAATCGGACATACATTGTGAATGTATATAAACAAATCGACAAGATATTACAATTGGCAAATATGCTTCTGTCCAATGCAAAAGATAAATAACAAAGATACAGAAAGAGTTAATATAGAAAATTATCGAAAGAATTAAGAAAAAAAGATAGTATCCAAAAGCACATGTTCAATTTAATACACTCATCTACTCCTGGAAGGCAAGGAGAAATAGAAACAGAACACGGCAATATACAAACACCATTCTTTATGCCGGTAGGAACTACCGGAGCCATGAAAGGACTTTCTCATAAAGATATTTTAGATCTTAAAAGCCAAATACTTCTATGTAATACATATCATTTACATGTGCAACCAGGAGATAAAATAATAAATAAAGCTGGTGGACTTCATAAATTTATTGGTTGGGAAAAACCAATTCTTACAGACTCTGGAGGTTACCAAGTTTTTTCTTTTGGAAAAGATGGAAGAATGAAAGTAGAAAAAAACGGAGTTAAGTTTAAATGTCATATAGATGGAAGACCACTCTTTATAGGACCAAAAGAATCAATAGAAATTCAGCATAATCTTGGTAGCGATATTATTATGGTATTCGATGAATGCCCACCATCCACAGCTTCTAGAAAAAATATAGAATCTGCAGTAGAAACTACCTTGCGCTGGGCAAAAAAATGCAAAATGCAGAATGAAAAATATAAAAAGAAAAATAAAGGGAAAGGACCATTATTATTTGGAATAGTACAAGGGGGATTGGAGCGCGATTTGCGTGAGAAATGTGTTGAGGAACTCATTGCTATAGGATTTGATGGTTACGCACTAGGAGGGCTAGCCGTAGGAGAAAGTGAAAAAGAAATGTTAAGTGTAGTAAAAAACATAACTCCCCTTCTTCCAGAAAATTCTCCAAGATATTTAATGGGAGTTGGCATGCCACACCAAATAGAAGCGTGTGTAAAAATGGGAATAGATATGTTTGACTGTGTTTTACCTATGAGAATAGCAAGGCACGGAACAATCTTTTTAAGTAATGGAAAAGAAATTCGCATTCAAAACGCAAAATATAAAACAGATCACACAGTAATTGATGAATCATCTCCATCTGAGCTTGGAAGAACACATCTAAAAAGTTATCTACATCATCTTTTTAAAGCAAAAGAGCGATATGGAGAAACAATTGCATGCTCACAAAATCTAGGAGTTGTATTAAAAACAATGCAAGATATTCGCTCAAATCTCATAACTCATAGCTTGTAGCTTAATAATAAAATTGAACATAAAAAAAAGAATCTCCAATTATCTCAACAAAATTCAAACCCAATATTAAACAGTAATCTTATCAATCTTAATATCTGTATATCCTTGTCTGTGCCCCTGCACCTTCCTATACCTCTTTCTTCTTTTCATTTTAAATACTCGTATTTTTTTATCTCTACCATGTGCAACTACAGTTGCTTTCGCAGAAGCACCAGTAATATAAGGGTTTCCAACCTTTACATCATCACCTTTGGAAACTAGTAGTATTTTATCTATATCTACTTTATCTCCTTCTTTTACATCCAAAGTAGGAACACGAAAAGATTCACCTTCTGTAAGCTTTTCTTGAGTGCCAGCAATTTCTGCAATAACAAACATAATAATAATTTCCCCACAAATGCAAGGAGCTATGGGAGTGTAATGAGAGTAAAGCTCACAAGCAAGAAAAAGCTTTACAAGATTTTAAATAAAAATGGCTGAGTGAAACACTGCAACCATTTATATTTATTTAAAATTAGAAAATGATTATTATGCTGGTGCTTCTTCTGTTGCTGGCGCTTCTTCTGTTGCTGGTGTTTCTTCTGCTACTACTTCACCTACTGGTGTTTCTTCTGTTGTATTACAAGGTTCATCACCGCACATAATATATTGGGGGAAAAATTAATAAACAAAATGTACATAAATATAGAAGATAAGTCGAGCATGATATTTTTTACATCAAATTGATCTACCTTGATTCATACCTACTGGGAGGTAAGAGAAGTAGTATATATATTGTTTATTGATGGTTTATGTTACGAATTGCTGAGAATTTTCTCCAGACAATTTTTGGGGTACAGATCATGGCTGGGGCGGAGGGATTCGAACCCCCGAATGCATGGACCAAAACCATGTGCCTTACCACTTGGCGACGCCCCAACAATAATTTAAGAAGATCTATATTCTGCTAAGAAGTATTACAGATTATTAAATAATATTCTACTTCCTTATTAATGATTATTTTTCTAATCATAAAAATGGTTAATTTAAGCCAAAAAAAGATCTTTCAGTATTATTCAATTCAATTGAATGGTTTAATACTCAAATTTTTGATGAAAAATAATAAAAGTAATAGAAACTAAACTTTATAGTCTTAAGAAATAAGTTTGCTTTAAAGAGAAAAGTATTGACATATAACTAAATAAGAATACCATATTCGCCATTTGGCAAGTTTTGTCACTTTTACAAGGAATTGTGACTACAAGCCGATTGGGTCGTATCTCATCTGCTACCTCCCCTTTTCTACCATGGAAAAACGACGAATATTCGCAAGTTTCGCTCTGTTTGTGTTCATATTAATGAACTTAAACGAAAGCGGCGCTTTTAATGTAGTTGCGCATTTAGCACCTCCAGCAGATGCAGCTAGCACAAGAACATGGACTAAAGATCCATTCGGACTAAGGGATTTTGTTAATAGTTTTGCAAATTCAAAGGGGTTTACAAAAATCCCAGATAATAACAGTCCAAAACCAGGAGCACTTTACTATAACCAAGATTCTGCAAACTTAGTATGTAACTTGGCTGGCTTTAACAAGGCAAAAAATATTGACTGTGCAAGCAATTTCGATGGTGGAAGATGTGGGTGGTATTCTCCTAGTGACAACCATTTAGCAAAATGGAATGGAAGAAATTTTAATATAGATTTAGCTTCTAACATGGGAAACAAATGGCTAACCACTGTAACATGTTACGAACCAAGCGGAGGAAATACAGGAGTAAGCGAATGTAGTAATGGAAAAGATGATGATAACGACGGAAAAATAGATGCACTTATAGAACTTTCAATTAATAACGGAGAAACTCGTTCTTGGACTTCATCAATTAATAATTCATTAAAAAATGATATACGAAGTTTTGTAAACACAGAAGGAGCAAAGTATGGATACATTCATGTGCCAGAATATGACGGTGATAGAGGGAGAAATTCAATGATTAGTAATGACAGTGCAACTGCAAATAAAGTTTGTCAACTTGCAGGATATTCTTCTGCAAGTTATAGAGATAGCTATGAATTTGGTCATCCTATAGGAAGAACCAACTTTACATCACCTCATGACAACGACTTAGCAAAATGGAATGGATCTAATTTTGAATTAGTTCAAGCAGACGAACCAGGACTTACATGGCTTTCATCTTTAACTTGTACTAACAGACTTGCACAATGTAATGACGGAATAGATAACGACAAAGACGGAAATATAGACTCAGCAGATAACGGATGTGCATCTGCTCAAGATGATGACGAAAAAGAACACGACCCAGATTGTACAGATCCAAATGATGATGATGAAAGTGGAGCTACAACAATTAGTCTAAATTTAGAACGTGTTGTTCCTGTAGCAAATGAATCTATTATGAAGGGTGGAAGAAAAGTCAGATATTTATACACAGTAAAAAATACCGGCAATGCAAATGCAAAAAATATTACGTTCTCAGCACCAATCCCAAATGCACAGCACTTAGATATATGGGATAGCGGAAAGGTACATTCAAATAAGTGTACATTTAACAATGGAAATGAATTGCTTAGTTGCCAATACGAAAACTTAAATAAGGGAGAAGAAGTACAATTCTTCGTAATATATAAATTGCAAGATTCAGTTACATGTAATGCACCCATAAATGCAAATGCAACAGCGAATGCAGGTAATGCAAATTCTGTATCAGATTCTCTTAATGAGAGTGTTGGATGTTATACATGTAACAACGGACTAGATGATGATAAAGATGGAACAGCTGACTGGAATGGTGCAAATGGATTACCTAAAGATCCAGGATGCTTTGGTCCTAAAGATGACGATGAAAGAGATGCAAATGGACCAGAGTGTGACAATGGGAGAGATGACGCAGATCCAGAAGATACAATTGCTGACTATCCAAATGATCCTGGTTGTACAGGACCTACGGATGATGATGAGGAAGATATTGCATATTCAGATTTAGAAATTGATAAAAA